>CANQFL010000109.1 GCA_947598785.1 uncultured Clostridia bacterium | reverse complement strand
ATTTTTATAATAATTGCCAAATTATTAAAGAAATTTTCGCAAAAGACCATAAACTTTTGATAAAACGATACAAATTTTTAAATTTTATGCTATAATCAAATTAGATTAATATAAAAAGAGACCATTTACTATAAAAATAGATGTCCTTTTGTGTAGAATAACAAAACGTCAAACATGGTCTCTTGAAAAGGAGATTTATGGCAACAAAACTTATGGACGCCGCAAAGAGAAATAAAGCTGATGAATTTTACACTCAACTACATGACATTGAATTAGAACTAAAGCATTATAAAGAAATTTTTAAAGATAAAGTGGTTTTTTGCAATTGCGACGACCCTTACGAAAGCAATTTTTTTAAATATTTTGCTATTAATTTTAACTACCTTGGTTTGAAAAAACTTATAGCAACTTGCTACGATAATTCTCCAATCGCGTATACACAACTTTCTTTGCTTGGCGAAGATAAAATTATATCAAATAAAAATCGCCACCCTTATAAAATAGAAATAACTGAAGTAAAAGACTACAATAATGATGGAGCAACCGATTTGGCAGATGTAAAATTCCTTTTGCAGAATAAAAAGAATACCTTAACCTTGCTCAAAGGTAATGGCGATTTTCGGTCAGAAGAATGTGTCAAATTATTAAAACAAAGTGATATAGTTGTAACAAATCCACCATTTTCGTTATTTAGAGAATATGTTAACCAGCTTGTTGAATATAATAAAAAATTTATAATTATTGGGAATGTAAACGCAATAACTTACAAAGAGACATTCAAACTGATAATCGAAAACAAAATATGGTTAGGGCATAGTATTCACAGTGGTGACCGAGAATTTAGAGTCCCTGATAGTTATCCCTTACAATCCGCTGGATTTAGAGTCGATGAAAACGGAACAAAATACATAAGGGTAAAGGGAGTTAGATGGTTCACGAATGTGGACTATAAAGAAAGACATGAAGATTTAATTTTATACAAAACATATTCTCCGAATGAATATCCTAAGTATGAAAACTTTGACGCAATAAATGTTAATAAGACCACCGATATCCCTTGCGATTACTATGGTTATATAGGTGTTCCAATCACTTTTATAGACAAATACAATCCTGACCAATTTGATATTATTGCCCTAGGTATTGTTGGCAGTATTGACTTTACATCAGAACGGAAAATGGAGATACTAGACAAAACCGGCCAACCTACTGGTAAATATACTATAAATGCAAAGGGAACATTATATAGAAAGTTTAATCCAAATATCGATAAAGTGCCTTCATTTAAAGATTGTAAAGATGGGCAATTATATTCCAGCATTTACGCCAGAGTAATCATAAAAAGGAGAATAAAAAATGAAAATTGAATTAAAGGAATTGACAATTAGAGAAGTTTCTAAAAATTATGTTGATAACGCTGAAGAAGGTGTTCTTGGATATGATGGCAAATTAAATATTCGTCCAAAATATCAAAGGGAATTTGTTTATGACGAGAAAAAGAGAAATGCAGTTATTTACACAATAAACAAAGGATTTCCATTGAATGTTATGTATTGGGTTAAAAATGAAGATGGGACTTTTGAGGTTCTTGATGGACAACAAAGGACAATAAGTTTTTGCCAATATATAAATGGAGATTTCTCAATCAATAATCGGGCTTTTCACAATTTAACAAATACCGAACAAGAACAAATTTTAAATTACAAACTTATGATATATTTTTGCGAAGGTAATGATAAAGAAAAGTTGGATTGGTTTAAAATAATCAATATTGCAGGAGAAAAACTAACAGACCAAGAATTAAGAAATGCAGTATATACGGGACCATGGCTTAGTTCTGCAAAAACATATTTTAGCAAGACAAATTGCGTCGCTTACTTACTTGCAAAAGATTATGTGACCGGATCCCCTATCAGACAAGAGTACCTAGAAACCGCCATTTCATGGATTAACAATGATAAGATAGAAGAATACATGTCAACTCATCAACATCAACCAAATGCTCATGAATTATGGACTTATTTTAAAAATGTAATTGATTGGGTTAAGTTAACCTTCCCAGTCTATAGAAAAGAAATGAAAGGCATCAATTGGGGTTTTCTTTACAACAAATTCAAGGACGAAACTTTTGATACAAACAAACTTGAAGAAGAAATCAAAACTTTAATGATGGATGACGATGTGACAAATCAAAAAGGAATTTATATATATATTTTAACTAAAGATGAAAAATATCTTAATATTCGTGCATTCAGTGAAAGCCAAAAACGAAATGCTTATGAAAGACAACAGGGCATTTGCTCTAACTGCCATAAACATTTTGATATAAAAGAAATGGAAGCCGATCACATCACTCCTTGGCATTTGGGTGGAAAAACAACAGCTGAAAATTGCCAAATGCTTTGCAGAGAATGCAATAGAAGAAAATCTGGGAAATAGTTAAAAGACCACCTATTCTAAAGATAGATGGTCTTTTTGCTATGTTTTTTATATTTTTTATCAAAAATTTGGTT
>CANQFL010000108.1 GCA_947598785.1 uncultured Clostridia bacterium | reverse complement strand
GACACAACCATTAGATATGAGGACATGAAAAAGATTTAATCAAAAAGACCATCTATTCTAAAGATAGATGGTCTTTTTGCTATGTTTTTTATACGTTTTATAATTTTTTATCAGAAATTTGGTTCAAATCATTAAAAATTGATGATCTGAATTTTTGTTTTTATTACTTTATCTAACGCCTATCTTTAGAATTGATGTTGGATACAATCTTTCCAATCACTCATCTAAATAACGGTCTTTTTGCAAGCTGGAGACCTTTATGGATAATAAAAATCAGACGGCTTGTTTTACAGGACACAGGCCACAAAAATTGCCTTGGGGATTTAATGAAGATAGCATTGACTGTATTGCCATGAAAGAAATAGCGAAAATTGAGATACAAAATGCGATTATCAACTATGGTATAACCCATTTTATCTCTGGCATGGCGATTGGATTTGACATGATTGCAGCCGAGCTTGTTTTGGAGTTGAAAAAGGATTATCCGTTCATAACTCTTGAATGTGCTATCCCATGCAAAGAGCAAGACAAACTTTGGCGAGAACAACAAAAAGAAAGATATAAAAATATTTTGTCGCAAGCAAACAAAGTGACCTATGTTAGTGATAAGCCATATTATTACGGTTGCATGCAGAAAAGAAACAGGTATATGATTGACAATTCTTCTGTGCTTATAGCGCTTTTCAATGGCAAACCCGGTGGCACAAAACAAACTGTTGATTATGCAAAAAAAATGGTTTAATTGTCTCAATAGTTAAACCTTTTTGATTCCTTTTTTATAAGTTTTGTGTTATACTCTTTAAAAGGAGTATTATGAAAATAGAAAAAAATTCTCAAAACCCATGCGCTAGTGGAAAAAAGTATAAGAACTGTTGCATAAACAAATCATCCGTTAAGAAAATAGTTATTCAAAGTCCGTATGACAACGATTTTACAATTCTAAATGCTGACAAGATTCTAAATCTTTTTTCTGAATACGATTTCTTTGACTTATGTAGAGCTATCTTTGCCATTAACTCTTTTGCCCAAAACAGGGCTCACTATCAATTTTCAATGGGTTTAAACTGGTGTCTATCTCAATTAAAAAATACAGGTAACAAAAAAATTTATAACTATGAAGACTTTGTTGATTTTTTTCATAAAATAGAATCTTTTTTCGTAAAAACACCGCTAGATGATAACATTTGCCCAGATTTTGGAGAAGTTAAGATAAATATTGAAGGGCAATTTTATAAAGTATTAATTGGAACTGGTTTCAACAATTCCTTTGCTTTTTATATTCTATGCGAGGAGCTCGTTCCTTTCTTGACCGAAAAAGAAAACATACTAATCGGTTTCAAATTTATTAACCAAATGATTTCTTCGTTGGAAAGTCATAATACATTAAACAAAAAATATAATTTTAAGGAATTGTATTTACCAAATTACGAATATTTTGAAGCCGTCAAAAACTATTACAAATTGGAGAAATTTGATACGGATATTAAACTTTGGCAAACTGTTTTCAAATCAGATTTCATTGAAACAGAACATTTTTTATTTAGAGATAGTCATGCTTACTTGTTATTCAACACCTCATTCATTATAGATTTAGTCTCTTTCTTTATTAAACAGATCAAAGACGAGGATTTGGAAGCATTCATTGATTTGTCTTTGATCAATATAATTAACAAAAATTTTGATCTAGACCCAGAGGGCAAAAATGTTTTAGCGCCCGTTGTAGTAACTTTTGGGTTAACACAAAAACCTTATTTAATGGCGACTGCTCTAGCTCGTAATAATAATGCAATAATTTTGTTTATGCCAAAAAATAAAAAGTTTCCTAAAAATTATAAAGATGAAATAAACAAAAATATCAAAAAAGGAAACATTTATGCGTTTCGTACAGAAAATTCCGGCTATATGAAGGGTCTTAAATTAGAAAACTCATCAATTCAATTCATTCTATATGATTACCATGTTGATTTAACCGAATCTGGTTTTCTATTAATAGGAAAAGATAATATGGATGATGTGACAATATTGGATCTTATTCATATTATTACAAGATGCAAAGATATTAGCGAACTCAATAATTTTTTTACATACATTAAGTCAACAAATACGAGATTTCGCAATGTTTTTGATGGATTAGCAGGATTTTACGAACTATGGAAATCTAGCGATCAGTTGATAGAAAAAGGAGCTGTTAAATTTAGATCTGTATTTTCGGATATCTATGATGGGGATTTTAATGTATTAGAAACTTACCGTTTTTATAATCAGGCATTTCCTTTTACTCCTGCAACGCCATTATTCAGCAATCCTAATTCGTGGTCAATGAAAGAAATACAAAAAAATTATTATTCATGTGTAAATGAGGCGGTAAAGGGATTTGGTGGGTATTTATATAACATCTACAATATTCATATTTTTTTCGGTCATAACATTTCCCATTTTCAGGATTTAAAAGAGTTAAAATATTCCCAAATGTTTGATGAAATCCTTTATCAACTTTTTAATAAATATAAAAATTTGATTTCTAAATACGTAAGCGAAAGTTATGTATACGAATTTATAATTATTCCTTTTTCTTG
>CANQFL010000107.1 GCA_947598785.1 uncultured Clostridia bacterium | reverse complement strand
AAATCACATACAAAAGAGAGAAAAAAGTAATAGAGAGTGATGATAAATTTGATGTGTCGTCAATAGCAATAACAAAAATTCACAATGGCAAAGAGCAAATCCAAGTTTATAAATTATTTGAAAAAACCATTGAAGATTCATTTAAAAACACAACAACAGGAATAAGCGAACTAAAAAAACTTAAAATGGCAATTGCCACAGTGGATGATAAAACAACCCTTCAAAATGCACACTTATATACATATTTTCCATTACTTGATACAGAAGCATCTTTTAATTGTATAATGCACGCAACCTATGAATTGGGCAATCAAAGAAACGTGATTGACCGTTCATCAAATAACGAAAAAATAATAGTTCATCAATTGGAGTTTTTGTTGAATGTTGCACAAAATTATTTTATTAAAAATCACGAAGTCGAAAGTGCAATAAATCTTATCACTCCAAATAATATAAAAATGTGGAACAAATATAATAAACATTTTAGGGCTGGTTTTTCATCTTTTAACTTAGAAGATGAATATCTAAAAAAGTTAAAGGAAGTTAAAGTCTTTCAAACAGTAAATGGAGATTTGCTTTCAATAAACGATAATCCAAAAATGATTGGTGAAAAAATACCAGATTATTTTAAAGGAGAAAATTTTGATTTTGTTCTTAAATTGCATAATGAAAATGAATTTTTGTTGTTAAATTTATTAAAAGACTATTTTAATGTAAATTTGGAAATAGATGAGAATGAATTAAGCAAAATCATATCAAATGAAAGTGTTAATTGGTCAATTTCACAACAAGTTGATTGTTTTAGATGGTGGTGCGAAAGATTTCCAAAAAAAGTCCTTCCTTCTTTGCTAAAAACCAGAGAAGATGATTGGTTTAAGTTCAACGATGTATGTTATTTTTTGGATGGCGATTTTGAAGATGTTAATATTCCATCATGGACAAAGATTGTGTCGTTGGATGAAAAATATCAAGAAGAATTGTTAAATCAGGCAGCAAAAGATGAGAAAATACTTTATTACAAAATAAAAGAGCCTAAAAATACAACTTCCAGAATAATATCTCAACATGAAGAAATATATCCTTGTATTCAATTTAAGTATTTAGATAAAAGCAGTATTATTTCAGCGATAAACAGTTCTGTAAAAACATATCAAAACAGTGTTGAGTTTGTAAAATGGCTGTGGAAGAATTATCAACACGAAGGACAAGACTGGTTGCCACCAGGCATAATTGACAACAAAATTAAATACAAATTTCCTACTATTGAAGGAAATATTGCAAACAGCGAAGAGATTTTTTTATCAAGTGAATACAACAATAAATTGGGCGATAAACTATTTGATGAAAATTATAAGCAATTTTGCAGTATAAGTGAATTGGGAATTACACCAGAACAAATTGAATATTTTGTTAACTTTATTAGAAAATTTGGGGTGAATATGTATCCCAAAATAACGAATGCAAAAGTTGCCCTTGAAAAAGATTATTACCATTATATTTGTGATGTGATAAACAAAAACACATATAAAGCGGACAGCACATATATTAAAGAATTAAACTGCTATTTTCCATTTATAACAAATCTAACAAATATATTAGAAAACAATTCAACAACAGATATTTTATATTGGATTAAAAATGATTTCAAATTGGCTAATTGGTTGCAAAAAAAGGAATTAAGCCAATATGATTATAAAATTGAATTTATTTTAAACAGGGGAGTATCGAGACCTTACACTGCAACAACTGTCAAAAATTATATGCTGTATGTGTTTAATCACACAAAATGGATAGAAATAGATGGGATTAAGTATTCGCCAGTGGAAGTTTTGATTGATATATATTCCAGAAACAATCAATTATTTAAAGATTTAGTGCCAGTTATTACTGACAGTTATAAAAAAGAATTGAGTGAAAAATTGGATATAACAATCGAACAGTTGCACGGCATTTTATGCTTGTTTGATTTTAAAACAAGTGTATTGGATTTGTCATCAAATGATTTTTATGGAATACTGCTGAAATTGCCACAATTAAACAATCGTTTGCAAAGCATTGATATATATAAATCTATTTATTATCTTTTAGACCACACAGATATTTCAAACTTAGATTTTGAAGATTCAAACAACAAGCAGTTATTTTTTAAAGAAGGCAAATTGTTAACTCAAAAAAAGGAATTTGTCTTAGCAAGCGAAGTTTATTTGCCAAGCACAAAAATATTGAATAAAAACAGATATAATATTATAAACAAGCCACCTAGGGGTAACAGTGAAAACTTTATTAAAGTGTTTGGTTGTAAAAAATATGAAAGAGAATTTAAAATCAATGCGAAAAGTATTATTGAAAGTTCTTGTAATGCAAATTTTCAAGTTGACTTTCAAAATTTTAAATCTTATGCAAATTCATATAACAGTTTAAATAAAAATATTGAGAAAAATTTTAAAAACATAACAATAACTCTGGTTCAGCAAATATCGGTTGAATACATTGATGGAACAATTGAAGAAATTAAAGACGAATATATTGAAACAAGTGAAACCTTGACAAAATGGTATATCACTGTCTTTTCAAACGATTATAATGT
>CANQFL010000106.1 GCA_947598785.1 uncultured Clostridia bacterium | reverse complement strand
CGCCGACCTTAATTGCCGAATAGACATAATCAAGACTTCCAGCAGGAAATAAAATTTCCATATTTCCTCCAACTTAAAACTTTAATTCTTTGATACTTAAAATATCAATACCATAAATATCTCTGTAAATATCAGTGACATCCATAGTAGTAGATTTGTTATAATCAAGTCCTAAATAGTCACATACATTTTTGATAGACTCTTCATCATTGCCCTCAATTTCCATAAAAGTAGGAATCCTAGGCCAAGTATCAATATCGATTTCTACATCGTTAAGTAAAAATTTATGGCGCCTATTCTCTTGGAAGTTTCTAGCAGAAAGGCCAACCTTAGTAAGAATTGCATCAGTTTCATTAAAGTCACTAACCACCACTTCAAGTTCCTTAGTTCCATCAATTTTATCAGAATCAATCTGCTTAACAGTCAAAGTAGTTTCTTTGCCATTAGTTCTAAGCCTAAGCCAACTATTTTTTCTCTTTTCAATAAAATCGTATGTCTTTCTAATTTGACAAGAATCACCTAAATCCTTCGCACCCATTTCATTTAACTTTGCAATAATCTTATCCTTATCAATCTCTAAAAATCTAACTTCATATTCAATTTTCATAAACACTCCTTTAAAATTTTTATTTTTGTCTTTACAAAGACTATTTCTAATATTATAACCAACTCATTTTTGTCTAACAAGATATTATTTTATCGCACTTATTTTAAGTATTTACTAAAAGGTTCAGCATTTTTATTTTTAATTCTTAAATTGACATCATTACAATATTTACTAACTTCATCTTTGCTATAATTTTGAATTTTTTTAATCAATTGATTGCAAATTTTAACTACCATATTTTTATCAAACTTTTCAGTGTTAATAACTAAAAAAGGAAGTTTATATTTATTTGCAAATTCAATCATTTTGTCATAACCAAAGACCAACATATCAGGGTCTTTTAAGTCCTTATCCAAAAGGTCACGCGAAGCAATTCTTTTCATTCTCTCTTCACTGCCAGCATAGAGGACAATAGTTAAATCTGGAATACCAATTAAGTCTAGCATAGTTTTAAAAACTTCTTCACTTTCCACTGTGCCATTCCAAAAATAATTTGACAGAAAGTGCCTATCTAAGACAACACTTTTCCCAACATTTTTGGTAGATATGATATTCCCAAAGCCGAAAAACCAAGCCTTAGCGTAGTCATCATTAAGAGAATATACACGATTGCAAAGTGCCTTATACTCCTCATCGTTCATATTAAAAAAACTTTTGTTTGGAAGTGCTCTATATTCATAATCAAACTCATCTGCGATTTTTTTTGCAACAAAACTTTTCCCAGCACCATCCATACCTTCTATTGCAATAATCATACAAAACCCTTTTATATATTTTATATTATTAAATCCAATTTCATTTTATTATATTTAATTTGCATTGTCAATAAAATTTAAAAAATATTTTTAAATAATAAAATATAAAACAATAAAAATACTTAAGAAATTAAAAATTAATTATAAAAAATATTGAAAATAATATAAAAATAATTAAGGAAAAAATTATAAAAAAATACAAAATTAATTAAAAATCTATATAAAGTAAATAAAATTTAATTAATTTAAAGATTTTTATTCTAATCAATCCAAATAATCTATTAAATAAAATAGGCTTCATTATGAGGCCTATTTTTTTAATTTTGCTTTTTATTTATTTTTCCACCATTTGTTGCGCTTATATATTGCTATTGCAAATCCTATCCATGCAATAATCAATAATGCGACTGGAATTACTATTGCTATCCAAATCAAACTTCCATGCTTTGGACTATCAGATGAGTTTTGTTGTTCTTTTTCAATAATAATTTCAAATGTAAGTTCTGTTGTTTCATAATTGCTTGCATCAGCACCCTTGTAAACTGCTTTTGCAATCATCATAGTTTCTGAAATAATTTCAAGGGAATTTTCAATCCATTCAAAATTTTCAGGCAACTCAACTTCAGATAAATTTTCAAATTGATTGTACATCTTTAAAGTTGTTTCAACTTCTGGTTTCTCAGCAGGAGAAATTGTAAATGATAGTTCTGTTGTACCTCTATAATCATTTATTCCTTTGACAATTACTTTTCCTTTTCCTGCGAACTTGTTGTTTAAATATTGCAACTCAAAATCTATTTCAGACAAGAGAATATAATTGCCATCTATTGCAATAATTTTTGGTTCTTTTTCCGTTCCATCATATATGAAAGTGTCTGTTTCAAGTTTAGGATTTATCGTTGAAATTTCCTTTGGATCTTGCTTTTTAATCGTAATTTCGATTTGATAAATATTGTAATTTTCCTTATCAAAGTATTCTGCCTTAGCCTTTAATATTTCAGAATCAATCTTTCTATATTCATTGTCCCATGACCATCCTTGAGGAAGTTCAATCAAACTCAAATTAGAAACCTTCCTATCAATAATCATTTCTGTTTGTGGAATCTCTTTTGGTTGGTCTGCTCTGTCAATAGTAAACATATCGAAAGCCTCAGCATAGTTATAGTTTTGTGATGCTGAAATTTCAGCTTTTATCCAATAGTTGCCAGCATTGATAGGTCTTTCAG
>CANQFL010000105.1 GCA_947598785.1 uncultured Clostridia bacterium | reverse complement strand
AATTCCATTATCCCCGTACAATTGCGTTTAGAGATACTCCGCGCTAATATTAACAGTACAATGATAGTCAAGATATTCTGTTATGATGAAAAAATAAGATTTAATTTCTAACATATAAATAAGTTTTAATCTCACTTGCATAGCAAGTGGTTTTTGATTCGTTTCTCTTTTAAATTAAAGCATAATAAACAGGAGAACGAAATATCGTTCTCCTGTTATGAGTTATTGGTAGTTGCTGTTTACTTAATTCATAGCAATTCTGCACATTTCAATGATAGCTTCTTTACATTTCGCTCTTGCAAAGAACAATCCATTGTGACAGAATGTAGCATCCACTATTCCTGAAATTATAGGTAATGTCTCTTCATTTCCTCCAGCCCATTCCTTAGGAAAAGAAACAAGCTGTTCAAATTTTCTTGCAAGTGATGGCGGAACACTTTGGGCTGCCCAACCTCCTGCTGGATACGGGAAGATTATAAACTTCACTCTATAATCATGGCTTTCATTAAAGCTTACAACGTCTTCGAGCCATGGCATTGTCTGCGCGGGAATCTCTAAAATTCCATTATTAATAGAGTCATATCTTTTTTGTAGCTCTTTTTTAGTAACTACTTGTACAATTTTATCTTTGATGGTTGCTTTTAGAATATTAACCACAATCGCCTGAACTCTGCTAAAAGCATTGTTATAATCTGGAATTTCCAACCACGATGGAAGATATTTCGGAATAAAGCTAAAGGTATGATTGCTAACCTTCTCACCATTATCCTCCATATCTACTGGAATGATAACTTCTTTGTCAATCTGTTCTTTGATTAACTTGATTTCAGTCTCATTAATAGACATACATTCCTTGGTCATAATATTTCTGATAGCCTCTTCTGCAAACGCCCGCCATACCAGTCCTGCACTAGCATATTTTTCACCTGTAGGTCTGCATACATTAAAGCCTGGCTGATGGTGATCAAATATTCCACCTCCAATATCAATTACGATATCAAGTTTGTTCAACTCATCAAGTTTTCTTGTCCGCACCACATATACGTCAGTATTCATGTATGCAATTTCAAGTATTGCGATGCCAACAATTTCATCACAATGAAATATTCCATTATGTGTACCAAATTTCATTGTGCACTTTGTGTTGCTGCTACTTTCTCCTACTCCAATAATCATAGTTGTTACCTCCCTAAAAAATTTTTTTGTTTTTGCGAATCTATAACCTTATAATGTGTAACTAGGGGGATATAGATAAAAATGCTAAAAAATCTAGCACAATGCTATTTTATTATAACATAAAAAATAAGTTTTTTCAAGTGTTTCGCCGAACTCAAGACCTTTTACTTTATGCTAATTTCATTACCATAAAAAAATCCAGTGTTTGGCTTCGCCAAACTCAAGACCTTTTACTTTATGCTAATTTCATTACCATAAAAAAGGTCCAGTGTTCGACTCCGTCGAACCCAAGACTTTTTATGGAACTAAAAATAAAGTTTTATCTTATATAATTATTCATTCCCATAAAAAAAGTCCAGAATTCGACTTTGTCGAATTCAAGACCTTTATTTTTATGGAACTAAATATTTCGTCTTCTTTTCGTCTAATTTAATTTCAAATTCTTTTTTCTTTCCACCATATTCTCCGTCCACCGACAAATCCATTTCATAAGGGAACTGGACTTTTAATTCAGATGTTTTGAAAAAAGTAATATGTTCATCATTTAAATTTCCAGTAAGAATTTTTATTACAACTAAAATTGTTGAAAAAAAGTTTTTTGGCTTTTTGGCAAGTAATACTTCAAACTCTCCATCATCTAAACTTACATTTTGTTTTCTATATACTGGAAAGCCTCCCATATATTTAGAATTGCTAATACTTCCATATATAAATTCATCTTCAATGGTTTTATCTTTTAAAATCAATTTTATTTTATGTTGTTTTATTTTTTTGAATACTTCTTTGCTACCATTCAAATAATAAGCAGCTTTTCCGATTCTATTTTTCCATTTTCTACTAGTTGAAAATGAGGCTTTTGAAAATAATCCAAAACTAACTACATAATTAAAAGGCAAACCATCAATAGTTCCCATATCAATTTCTTTTACCTTATAATTATTTATATTTTTTGAAACAGCAAGCTCATCAAACGAAACTTTTAAAGAATGACCAAAATCATTTGTAGTTCCTTTAGGAATAAACGCAATTTCAGCATCTTGGTTTGATTTTTTTAACCCTCTTAAAGTTTCATTAAGTGTTCCATCTCCACCCCAAACAATTAATTTCTCATCTTTTAATTTATGTTCTTCAATAATTTTTGTAGCGTTTCTTTCTGGAGTAGTGATTTCAAGATTAACATTACAACCACAATTTTTCAAATTAATTAAAATATTTTCAATATACTTTTTTGAT
Source organism: uncultured Clostridia bacterium (assembly GCA_947598785.1). Taxonomy (GTDB): domain Bacteria; phylum Bacillota; class Clostridia; order Christensenellales; family UBA1242; genus Caccovivens. The sequence goes on along the minus strand of CANQFL010000105.1, from coordinate 205 downwards.
TTTGCTTTTCCAGCTTTTGGATTAACTATCATTAAAACATTTTGACTCATTAACTAACACCTTACTTTTTTACATATTTAATATATTCAATATTACTATTTTTACTTCTTTTTACCATTTGTTCATAAACCTTATTTCGTAAGTCATCTCTTTGTTCTTTTTTAGTTAAGGCTTTGTCTGGAAAAAAAGGACCATCAATATATGT
>CANQFL010000104.1 GCA_947598785.1 uncultured Clostridia bacterium | reverse complement strand
GTAATTTTCTAAATTTTTTGACTACGCCAATTTTAAATTTAATTGAAAATTCATTTGGACAAAATTTTGTTTATAATTTTTTTGCTTCAGCTGTTTTTGGGGGTATTGGAACTGTTATTTCTTTCCTTCCACAAGTTGTTTTGTTATTTTTCTTTCTCTCATTATTGGAAGATAGTGGCTATATGGCAAGAATTGCTTTTATTTTTGAAGATATTTTAGGAAAAATTGGACTTTCAGGGAAAAGCATATACACTTTGCTAATGGGTTTTGGCTGTTCAACTACTGCAATAATGACATCAAGAAATATGGAAGATAAAAATGCAAAAATAAAAACAGCATTACTTTGTCCATACATGAGTTGTTCTGCAAAAATTCCAATTTACACTGTTATTGGGGGTGCTTTTTTTGGCGTAAATAATATATTTTTGATTATCGGTCTATATCTTTTGGGAATTGTAGTTGCAATTTTAATTTCTAAAATTTTAGATGTTACAATTTTGAAAAGTAAAAATCAAAGTTTTATATTAGAATTTTCACCTTATCGCATGACCTCTTTTAAACGAATTAAAAGTATTTTATGGAAAAATGTCAAAGAATTTTTAATAAGAATAGGGTCCGTTATGATTTCCATGAATATAATTATTTGGGTTCTTTCTTCCTTCAGTTTTTCATTTAATTATGTTTCTTCAAACGGTGGAAGTATGCTTGAAAGTATAGGAAAATTTCTAGCACCAATATTTTCACCACTTGGTTTTGGAAATTGGGCTATTGTTTCTTCATTGTTGGCAGGTTTAGTTGCTAAAGAAGTTGTAGTATCTTCAATCGCTATGTTTAATGGTATTGAATCTAGTGCTATTAAACTTTTAGCACAATCAATTTTAGTTCCTACAAGTTTAGTCTTTTTTTCATCTAAAGCCAGTGTGATTTCTTTTTTAGTATTTTGTCTATTATATACGCCATGTATCGCTTCCATTTCAATGCTACTTCAAGAAATTGGTAAAAAGTGGACTATTTTTAGTATAATCATTCAATTATTAACTGCATATATTGTTTCATTTATTGTCTATAATATTTCTTTTGCATTTGAAATATTTGGTTTTATAATTCCATTTTTTGTTATTTTCTTTGTATTTTTGTGCATATTTTCATTTATTTTTGTATTTATTAGAATTAAAAAAAAGAGGTTATGTTCAAAATGTTCAGAGTGTTTACAAAACTGTCAACATAAAAAATAATGTATGATAAAAATTTGCTAAAAAAAAATATTTGTGTTATAGTTTATTATATGATTAAACCTTTAGTGGCAGTCGTTGGACGTGCAAATGTTGGAAAATCCACTTTTTTCAATCGAATTTGTGGTAAACGATTGAGTATTGTTGATGATGCTCCAGGTGTAACTCGTGACAGACTTTATGCTGATGCAACATGGTCTGGACATGATTTTACTATTGTTGATACAGGTGGAGTTGAATTTGACAGTGAAGATAGATTTCAAAAAGAAATAAGAGAACAGGTTTTATTAGCTGTTGAAAACGCTACTGTGATTGTTTTTATTGTTGACGGCCGAACTGGTATAACTAGGGCAGACGAAGATGTTGCTAAGATTTTAAGAAAGAAAAAAATCCCTGTTGTTCTTGCCGTTAATAAACTTGATAACCTTGATGATAATTCCACCTATGATTTTTATTCGCTAGGATTGGGTGAACCTATGGCTATGTCAAGCATTCAAGGGAAAGGTGTCGGAGATGTGCTGGATAAAATTGTTTCATACTTTCCTGATAAAAATGAATTTGAACAAGTTGATGGCTTAAAAATTTGCTTGGTAGGTAGGCCAAATGTTGGCAAAAGTTCTATTATTAATAGGCTTTTGGGGACAAAAAGAGTAGTTGTAAGTGATTTGGAAGGTACAACTAGAGATAGTGTTATTATTCCTTTTAAATGTAATAAAAAAGATTATTTCTTAGTTGATACGGCTGGGCTTAGGCGTCAACGTTCTGTTGAAAAACAATCAGTTGAAGGTTATTCTGTTCTTAGGAGCATGGACGCTATTGAAAATAGTGATGTAGTTCTTATTGTTTTTGAAGCTAATAAAGAAATCACTGAGCAAGATGTAAGAATTGCCGGCTATGTCCATGAAGCAAAAAAACCTAGTGTCATTCTTGTCAATAAATGGGATGAAAAAACTATGTCAAAAGACCAATTTACAAAAATTTTAAAGGATAAACTATCTTTTATGTCATATTTTAAGGTTGTATTTGTCTCTGCTTTGACTGGTATTGGACTTTCTCTTATTATGCAAAACGTTGACACAGTTTATGAAAATGCTTCAAGAAGAATTACTACTGGAGTTTTAAATGATATTATACATGATGCAATAATAAATTTTGAACCTCCTACTAAAAGTGGAAAGAAATGTAAAATTCTCTATGCGACTCAGGCAAGTACAAATCCACCTAAAATTGTTGTATTTTGTAATGATGCTAAATTAATTAATTTTTCTTATGAAAGATATATGGAAAACAAATTAAGACAAAGAGTTGATTTCTCTGGAACTCCAATTGATTTAGTTTTTAAAGGAAAGGAGGACGAATGATGGTCATTTTATATTTAGCTATCGCAATGTTCTGTGAATAC
>CANQFL010000103.1 GCA_947598785.1 uncultured Clostridia bacterium | reverse complement strand
ACATAATCAATGCACCTGAAATGGTTGTTTGTTTCAATAACATCATCTAATTGAATGTTTGCAGGAAGTTCGCCAAGTGTTTTTGTTTCAAAGATGTAGCGGGTTTGATCTTCAGTCAGTTTACTGCCTTCAATGTGGTTTGAATTGTAGGTCAATTTAATTTGTGTTTCGTGATACAGGCCGCCACCTAACTTCAACATCTTTTCTTTTTGCAAAGTTTGTAAAATGTGGTTGGTTTCAATAATATTGTCAAAACTTGCATCTAAAAACGCCAAAATCTTGCCAACAACATTTTCATTGATATCTTCGCCTTTGCTTATTTTTGCAATAGTGCGCGAGGATATGCCAACCTTTTCACATAGGGCGGATTTTGTTATGCCTTTGCGCTTTAATAATTCCTTTAATTTTGTTTCATCGATAATCATAAACACTCCAAATCTTTACTTTGATAAACATATTATATCAAAAAAGTAAAGATTTTACAACTGTTAGGCATAAAAAGTAAAGATTTTTTGTCTGATCTATTTTTTACGCTTTTTAGAATATCGGTTTGAAATGGCAAATCTCTTTTCAATTTGCTCGCCGCCGTTGTTGATTACTGCGCAATATCGCGCATAATTAAAACCTTCACTGTTGACAAGCAGCATTATGTCGCAGGTTATGCTGCAAAACATAATCACGTGCCAAACGCCATTTTTGTCAACATACATTTCGTTCTTGTATTGGGTGATGTTTTTATCATCTTCCAAAAGGTGTTCGCGCAAATAACTGAAATCCTCTCGGCCAAGCAAAATGCTGCGCTCGATAATATATTCTTGCTCTTTCACTTTGTGTTTGTCGAGATAGTTGCGGATAAGCCGAACATTTGGAAATTTTGAAACCAACTGCGCTTTTATTTTTGCCTCCTAAAACTTCAATTCTTTAAGGAGTTCGATTGCAAAGTCGAGCAGTTGGTCGGTTTCGATGTTGAATAGGGCACCTTTCGCGAAATCAAGATTGAAATATTCCTTCCACTTGTCTTTGTCAAAATCTTTTGTGAACTTATCTTCCAATTCCACAACATTGGTCAGTTGTAGGCGGTATTCGGCACTCATTTGCAGTTCGGCAAATTTATCCTTTATGATTTCAATAATAGACACATTTTTCATAAAACTCCGATAAATGCCTGACAGTATAATAAATTTTCTATAAATCATTTTCTAAATAAAAATTTTGTGTTATAATATTAATATTGTGAAAGTCTTGGAATCAATTATTGATATTTATTTTCTTTTATTCCTAACAGTTTTACCACTTACTTACATAGCGAGTACTTTTTCATTTTTTATCAAAAATAAGAGAAAAAATACAAATGAATATAAATTAAAGACCAAAAATAAAATCGGGATTTTATTATTTTTACTTTTAAATATTATCCTCTTTATAATCATAACATTGTTTGTTGTATTCTATGATGCGGTTTCTATTAAAATTGGCTTTACGGCATACTATTTTATTTGTTCTGCGCTAGTGATTTTAACGTACCTGATAACATCGATTATAGAAGATATAGCAACAGACCCTAAAAAATATATGAAGATAATGTCTAGCAATCTTGAATTAAGTGCGTACAAAGATTTTATCATGAAAGCATCTATTATCCAATTTATAAAAGTTTATATTTTTATAAGTTATATAGCTGCAATAATCTTGTTTCAACTTGAAAGTCTGAAACTGTATGAGTTTGTAAATGGCTTTATTCGAATCATTGGAAATGTATGCCAAAATACAATAACTATAATTTTAGCGTTCGAGTTATTATTAAAATATAAAATTCATAAAGACAAAGAGTTCGAAGGGGTTAATAAAGGCTCTCAATTGTTTCAGAGTTTCTTGAATTTTTCTATAAAATATTTTGATCTTTATAAATGGTTTTATGATAATTTCACACCATTATTATATATAAAGGACAATAAGTTTTATTCAAAAATAGCAACAACAAAAGACATTTTGGAAGTCAAATTATCAAAAATTAGGCAAGGAACTGAATATAAAACTGTTAAAATTTCGCCTAAGATAAAGACTTATGACATCGTATTCGATACCCTATTAGAATACATTAATAATTATAAAAGGATAAGCAAAAAACAGATGCCCAAAAGGCTTATATAGTTTATATGATAATGTATTTTCAACACATTGTAAAAGATGAGGTTTTAATTAAAACTAATAATCAATATTTAAAAAGAGTATGTAAATTCGCCAATCGTCACAGAATAGAGTATTAAAAATTGCTATCTATTAATAATTAAATAAAATTTGTTTAAAAATAATCAATGGAACTATATTGAATTGGAAAATTTAAGCGAATAAGTGTATTGTCTATAAAAATTTGCCGAAAGAAAAGAGACATATTCCTCACCCTGTTTCGATGAAATATTAAATACAATGAATTGTTGATAAAAAAATTTTAAGTTGTTTTACGGAATTGATAGGTGGAAAGACACAAAAATGCTTTTCTGCAACGAAAATGGCAAGTTGATAACCTGGTCTATTCAGGGTTTGGTTGCAGAAAATATTGTTTCGAGAACGGTTGCCAATTGTCACTTTGCACTCTATCCGCCACACCAACATAACGCTTCAACTTATGGCAGGCGTGGATATGAAAACCGTTTCAGT
>CANQFL010000102.1 GCA_947598785.1 uncultured Clostridia bacterium | reverse complement strand
TTTCGGGGAAATGATAATGTCACAGATGTGTTATCTTTTCCTAATCTAAACAAGTCTATAAATCAAAAACTTGTAGAATTTGAAAATGAAAAAAATATTGATGATGGCATTTTATTTCTTGGAGATATTGTTATTTGTAAGGCTAAAGCTAAAGCTCAAGCTAAAGATTATGGACATAGTCTAAAAAGAGAAATATGTTTTTTAGCTTTACATGGGCTTTTACATCTTTTAGGTTATGACCATATAAACCCTGAAGACGAAAAAATTATGCAACAAATAGCAGATAGAATTTTAAAAGAATTTGGAGTAAACAGATGAAGTGTGGATATGTTGCTGTTTTGGGATTGTCCAATGCTGGTAAAAGTAGTTTGGTAAATTATATAATTGGAGAAGAAGTCGCAATTGTTAGTCATAGGCGTCAGACTACAAGAAATTCAATTTTAGGAATTAAGACTTGTAAAGATTATCAAATTATTTTTATTGATACACCAGGAGTTCATCACAGCAAAAACTCTTTAGATAAATATATGATGAAAAATGTACGAAGTGCAATCGCAAGTGCAGATGTAGTTCTTTATCTTTATGACGGAAGTTTGAAAATGGAAGATGAAGAATATGAATACATAGAAACTTTGCGTGGAAAATGTGAGAATTTAATTCTGGTTCAAACAAAAAGTGATAAAAAACAAGTTGAATTTAACTTAGATTCTATTTCTGTGTCTGTGGTAAATGGTAAAAATATAGATTTATTAGTCAACAAAATTATTGAATTGTTACCAGAGCAAAATGCAATTTATGATGAAGATTTATATACTTCTCAAAGTGTTTCGCTTTTGATAGCTGAAAAATTAAGAGGTATCATGCTTGAGAAATTTGACAAAGAAGTGCCACATGGAATAGCAGTTTTAGTGACTAAGTTTGAAGAAAAAGATAATTTAATTGATATTGAAATGGAAATTATTTGCGAAAGGGAACAGCATAAAGGAATTATTATAGGAAAATCTGGCACTAATTTAAAAAAACTTGGGATTGAAATAAGGGAATATGCTGAAAAATTGTTAGATAAAAAGTGCGTTATCAAACTTTTTGTTAAAGTTGATAAAGATTGGAGAAATAAAAATATAGGTCAATACGGATATAATATTTAAAAAATGAGTATTTTTAAATATTTTGGAAAAACTATTACCATAAGGAGGATTTATGATAATAGCAAACTACATTGCGTACATTTTAACTATTATAGGCGCTTTAAATTGGGGACTAGTTGGAATTTTTAATTTTAATCTAGTTTCTTGGATATGTGGTGCTTATAGAAATGGTTGGGCAATTGCAATATATGTCTTGATTATGCTTGCTGCAATTTGGTTGATTATTTCACCTATAATTTCTAAAGGCATGTTAAATCTTGGTTGCCAATATAAAAAAGAACATGATGAAAAGAAGGAACAATAAAGTTCCTTTTTTATTTTAAATTAGTTAAAATTATTGACATGAATTCAAAATTGTAGTAAAATTGAATAGCAAATAATTATAGGGGTGTAGTTCATCGGTAGAATGAGAGTCTCCAAAACTCCAGAGGAGGGTTCGATTCCTTCCACCCCTGCCAAGCGAAACCTAAATCGAACTTAATATAATATTTTAAGGAGTGTGATTATGGACGATTTTATTTTAAAACTAATTAATAGTAATGACGAAGAGTTAGAAAATTTAGTAAACTCTCGCATAACAAGTTTACTTTCAGAAAATAAAGGGGCTCGTTATAATATAAATATAAAGCCACTGACAAGTTTTAAGCCATTGCTTGAACAAAAACCTGTCGCTTATAGATATACATTAGATAGTGAAAAAACTGAAATTTATATTAATGGTGGATTTGACGAAGGTATTTCTTATTATTTCGATGCAACTGAAGAATTGTGCAAATCTTTGACAAAGAAAATCAAGAGTCATAAGGTACAAAATTTTGAAGAATTATCAAAACTTGTTGCCGAGACAATTTTTGAATATATTGGTGGAGCAGAAGTTTCTGGAACAGCTTCTGACAGACTTACGCATCTTGTAACTCAAGATAAATTGGCAGATGATGAAAAAAATTATATTTCTGCTTTCAAAGGCACACAACATGCTTGGTGTTTTGAAAGAGCAAGTATGGCACATCAACTTTTCAAATTTCTTGGTTATGAATGTGAACTTGCTATTTCGCCTTTAATTGTGGATGGAAAAAGTGACTTACATGCATTTAATTTGATTAAATTGAACGATAGAGTTGTTTTATTTGATGCTACAATGCTAGATTATTCAAAAAATAATCCTAGTGAAACTTGTATAGTATTTGATAATTTGCCTCTTTCATGTTATGACAATTTGCAAAATATTCCAGAACGTGTTTTTCATTCTAAAAATAACGAAAGACGCTGTACAATTAACCCAAGTAATATTTCTGCAAAAATTTTATCAAGCTCCACAGAGATAGCTCCTACGCTTTAGTTAGTTTTGATTTGCAAAGTGAAACCTAAATCGAAAATTTTGATTTAGGTTTTTTGTTTTAAATTGTTGGTAAATTTTGTTTGTTGTGCTAAAATCTTTTTTGAAAGCAGTCAACTGCATTTTTTTAAGTAGGAGGATTAAAGTGAGCAAACTTTATTTTAAATATGGTGCTATGGGTAGTTCTAAAACTGCGCAGGCATTGATGTGT
>CANQFL010000101.1 GCA_947598785.1 uncultured Clostridia bacterium | reverse complement strand
ACTCATAGAAGAACAAATCGCCCATGAGGAAGCACATCAATTAAAACCACTTGACAAAGAACAAATAAAGGCCTTTCTAAACGCTTATGCAAGAAAAGACTTTGATTGCAAAACTGATCGCAATGATTTCTTTAATGGCTTTATTTCAAAAGTTATTCTTTATGATAATGGCGTAACCATAGAATACAATTCGGGCACAAACACCGAAAAAGAAGATTTTGACAATCCAAATGATGATGGAACACCAATATTTAGCGAAAAAGTGGAAGTTTTACTAGAAGAAAACAAAAAATTGCCGTTTGGGTTCAAACGACAATTCGTTGGCGGAGAGACCGCTATCCAATCCTAACACGATAACTATTGGCGTCAATTGGATTAAAATTATTGTTAGTAATCTCTAGCCATCATCATATCATAATGAGCACCATGATTACTATTAACAAATATTTTTTTAAATACCATTAAATATTTATCAATATCTTCTTCGCTAAAACCTATAACAAAATCATCTGCAATTGAGTGCGAGTTAGCGTTCACAAACGAAATTAAAGAATTACAAATCAACCTTTCTTCTCCATCAAAGCTCTTAATAAGATTATCGTAGTCCAAGCCCCCTATAATATCAAAATAATATTCTAAAATCCTTCTCATTGAATTAAAAATGTTTGCTCTACTTGCTTTTTCTGGTTGCTTTATTTCTTGCCATAGTAATTCATATGAAGTCTGAATTGAATTTTTATTGGATTGTGTAATAGTAGATTGATTGTCTTTTTTATGAATTGTAAAATATGAAACCAATTTTGGTGATATTTGGTTACTTTTTGGCCTAAAACTAATCTGATGGTGAAAATAGATGTTGTGGGTTAACACAAATACTTGTTCAATTAAATTTGTTTCGTTGATACAATCATTTATTATTTCTTTAACTAAAGAACTTACAATAAATAAAACATTGCTATCTAAACTTGAAATCGGGTCATCTATTACTACAACTTTTTTGTTTATTGTCCGTCTATTTTCTATGTTTCCATTAATAAGTTGAACAAAGTAAAGAAAAGTAATAAATCTTTCTTCTCCTTCACTTAAAGTATCTTTTGCATTAGATCCATCCTCTCTTATTATTTCATAATTCCTACCATCGCTTGCTTTCTTCAAATAAAATCCCGTGAACGCAAATCCCTTTAATATCTTATTGATTTCGTTAATTGCTTTATCTATTGTCGATACTTTTGACTGCAAATTATTTATTTCCTTCTCCAAATTTAAAATATCTTGAGAATATGAATCTCTTTTCATCATCATTTTACGAGTTGCGGAATTTATACCTTCACTATTTTTCCTAAATTGGCCAATTATATCAAACAAATAATTATTTGATATAGAGTGCCATATGTCTGCGGTTAGATTTGTTTTTTCTTGTGATTGTTTCGCAAACAATTTATTATTTTCAACTATTATTTTATTATATCCAATTATTAAATCGTTAATTCCGTTCAAAATTTCATAGGTCTTGGTTAATTCAACCTTGTTTGATGGGTGTTCTATCTTATCATTTAGAATTCGAATATTTTCTTTTATTATAGATTGTGCTTGGAATAGCTGAACCTTTATTTTAGAATAATCCAATATTATATAAGAAGCTTGTATTATATCTTCTATATTTGATAGAATGTTTGCAGATAGGCGTCTATATTCATCGTTTACTTGGTTCAATTCAAACATGCTTTTGTCATACTCTTGGTCAAACAAGTTTTCTAGATTTATTTTTATTTCATTTGTTAACTCTCTTTGACAAAAAGGACAAACATTTTTGGTGCTATTTAAATATTCGGTGCCTTGTTTAATCCAATCACTATTATTCAAATTTTTAATAATTGCCGATAGAGGATTATCTTCTTTTGCTAAAATGCTTGTGGATAAAATTGGACTTTCTTCAAGCATCTTAAATCTGGATAAGTCCAAAATTGTAAATTCATTATAAGTTTGCATTTGTGTTTCATATAAAATTTTATACTTTTCATCAAATGTGTTAAGTTCAACTGATGATTTTATATTTGTAAAATATTTGTCGCACATATCGGCAAATGCTTCCTTAGAATGTAAAACCCCCGCTATTGACTTTTTATATGGTTCTGCGAACTTTTTTATTGCCCAACATTTGTTACAAAATTCATCGCGAAGTGTGAGTGCATTTTGCGTAAATTCGTTTATCTTGTTAATGCAAACAGTTCTTTGTTTTTCAATTTCTTCTTTTTGTTCAATCAGATGTTGAATCTTTTCTTCTACTTCTTTATTTTCTTCTCCAATTGTAAATATACCTTTTATGGCTTTGTCTTTCCCAAAATTCTCTTCTATAAAATCTTTGTTATAGACAAGAATATCAATTGGGTAATTATCACATGTATAGCTGCTGGCAGGGTAATTTTCAGGAGTAGCCAAAAATTTTGATAAGGAAGTTTTCCCAGTGCCATTGCCACCATAAATAAAATTTATCTTTTTAGGTGTTATTGTTTCATTTTTATAAGTAGCGATATTATTTAATTCTATTTTATTAATCATTTGTTGCTCCTATCATTCAATCTATTATAACATACAAAATCGAAAATTTGTATGATTTAGTGATAAAAAGAAGAAGTTTTTGCAACTTCTTCCTTTTTCAGTTTTGTTGAGTGGATTGCAAATGGGTGTAAACTGCATTTG
>CANQFL010000100.1 GCA_947598785.1 uncultured Clostridia bacterium | reverse complement strand
TGGTAAAACTGCTCTTAAAGACCAGAGATGTCAAAAAGAATTGAAAAAATTGTCAGTTTTTAACCTTGAAGATTAATGAGGGGAAAGTTTGTAAATTGTCTGCAGCTATGGCATATAACAATTAAATCATAAATACCCATAACAACTTCAACGATTTTAACTGATATATTGTATCATAATTCAAAACAAATTCCAGAGCATTCTTGTAAAACAAATACGAAACACTTGTTGTACAAAAGTTTCGTATGAGTCGCTTGTGGCGGAGTTGTTGTAATATAAAAAGAATTATCGATATTTAAATTGACAGTGCGCTCCTTTTATTTGGATTCAAAAGGATTTATTGTTCTTAATCATTTATTGAAATAGAATAAGTATAGCCATCATCCATGGATTGTGAATCCAGAAATAGTGGATGTCTTTTTTTAATCCAAAAAGAAAGTGGTTCTTTGGTAAAAATTTTTTTGTTGAAATTCATATGGCTTCCAATTTTCAATTCTACCTTATCTTTTTGCTTGCAAGCAAGAACAAAATAGAGATTTGGTTCGTCAATATATTCACGTGAATCATATTTTAACACTTTGGTTGTGCTGATAATCACTTTTTCACCCTCTTTCATGTTTTCAAGGTCATATTCATAATCTGTCACTTTTTTGCCCGGATTTTTCCAACCCCACCAATGTGTTTCTTGAATAAACAATTTCATACAAATACCCCTTTTCCATTATAGTAATTGCTTAAATGTTTGTCAACAAAAAAACAGACTTAAACCAAACTTTTGATGGTTTGATTTAGGTTTTTATAATAATACTTTGCAGTTATATCAAAAATCATAAAATTAAACCCCAACACCCAACACATATAATATGTAGCTACTGCAAAGGCAAGACAAACCGAACACCAAATCACTATATAGTGTAAGCAAGTGTAAGGCAAGACACCCGACCAACCAACACATATAATATGTGCCAAATACCTATACACTCAACGCATTATAAATAGGAGGTGGAAAATGACGTAGCAAAGAAATAAGTAAAAATAATACAACAAATAACTAAAACCATTTAAAAGGAGAATTTTTATGAAAAACAATTTTAATGAAAAAACTGTAATTACAATAGGTGAAAAATACCTAAAAACAATCAATGAAGAAAAGAAATATAAACACATTTTAAATGAATCACGATTTCTAAAATTAAAACAAATCAAAGATTGCCTAATAAGAGCAGGAGTAAAAAACAAAAAGTCGATCTCGAACCTTCGGAAATACATGGAGGAATAACAGCAAATTTTGAGGTTTTAAGTCTATCAAAAATAGAACTAAAACCTCTTTTTTATGCTTTAATGAATGCAAGTGCAATATCAGTAGACACAACAACTGATGGACAAGTCGTTTTAAGTTGCACAATAGAAAACTTATACAGGAGGATAAATCAATAAATGACATTTTTTCTAATCGTATTGATAATTTTTTAATAGCTCATTTTGTAAGCAAAAATAAAATAAAAACAAAACAAGCAGAATACCAAAAAAGTATAAAAAGTAATGCACAACTGCAATTTGATATTGGCTGTAAAGCAATTAAAGAAATGGGTGAAGAATATAGAAAACTATCGGCATCCAAATCTTTTGAAGAAAGGTTTAATAAGCCTCCACAACAAAACATAGGACTACTTAAAAATTATCTTTGTGACAATTTTGATATGAAATATTTGAAAACAAATGAAGAAAAGTGGTTGCTATCAACAGCCATAGCGTGTAATTTGCCTATGAATAACGATATTATTAAAACAATTTATGGTCAAAATATTTGGGATGTAATTCCACAAACAATAAATGATGAAAATTTTTCTAAATGGAAAGAAAAATATAAACTAAGTTTAGATGATGATAATTTAACTTTCTTTCTTAAAAAATCAATTGAATATAAAAACAAAATTATTCATGATCACGATTTTGGATGCTATCATTGTTATTCCGATAAAGAATTGATTAATATTATTGCCCAAAAAATTGGAATGCCAAGTGAAGAAGAATTACAAACTTTGGGACGACTCCCATATAGGAGCATAAATGATTTGGCGGATGATTATATGAAAAGAGAAATACAAAAGCAAGGCTTTCGCCCTGCAATGAATGGTGGATTTATTAGTTCAGAACCAACACTGGAAGAAAAACAAAAAGGATATTCTGCAAAATCTTATGAAGAAAACAATCAAATTAAAATGCGAAAGAAACACGAACTTTATGACAAATATTATAGAAATAAAAAATAAAAAATGTACCAAGTTAAATTGGTACATTAAAAGAACTTGTGGCGGAGAGTGAGGGATTTGAACCCTCGCGCGCATTTCTACGCCTACATCCTTAGCAGGGACGCCTCTTCGACCTCTTGAGTAACTCTCCACATCGAAGTATTTAATTTTTGATTTCTAAATTAATATTAAATTGCTGGTTGTTAAATTTAATCATAGAATTTCGTTTAACTGGTAATTTTTATCAATCAAATTACTTTTGTTTGTTGATAAGTTGGTAATTTTTACTAAAAATGAAATTCATTTGTTGATGATGTTTTGAATTTAATATTAATTCTTGGTCTAGTTTTTTGCAAAATGTTGGTGATAATTGTAATTTATTTTTGGCAACTAGGCGTGAGGGTTCAAATCCCTCACTCCAAAAATAAACAAGTTGATTATATCAAATAATTTCCAACTTGTCAACCTAAAAA
>CANQFL010000099.1 GCA_947598785.1 uncultured Clostridia bacterium | reverse complement strand
ATACAATAAAACAAGAGCCGAGGCAATTTATGAAAAAGATTTTATGTTTTGGAGACAGCAATACTTGGGGATATATCCCGAATTTAGGCACAAGATATGACGAAAATACAAGATGGACGTCTATATTACAAAATCTTTTAGGTAAAAATTATGAAATAGTTGAAGCAGGCTGCTGCAACAGAACTTGTTTTATTGATAACCCCGACGGTCTTGAACAAACAGGGTATAAAGTTTTACCTAAGTATTTAGATAATACCTTTGATATTGTAATTTTGGCTCTCGGTATAAATGACATTCAAAAATTTTTTAATCCGAGTTTAACTGATATAAAAAAAGGTATTGAAAATTTAATTAGTATAACAAAAAGTATATGCCCGAGGGCAAAAATTATAGTAATTTCACCTGCTAGCTTATCAAGTTGTGTCAAAACGCAATATTTTAAAAGACAGTTTGACGATATTGCAATTGAAAAATCAACTCATTTCTCCAAGATATATGAAAAAACCGCAGAAGAAAATAACTGCCTGTTTTTTAATTGGGATAAGATTGTTGAAGTTTCACAGCTTGACGGACTCCATTTTTCAAAAGAATCCCATTACAAAATTGCTCATGAATTATATGACTTTTGTTTAGCACGTATTAATTGCTGAAATTCATATATTGAAATATAGTTATTTTGTGGGTTTGATTTAAAACCAATTTTTTGTTCGGAAAAATTTTTATTATTTTCTTGTTCTTTCTCTTTTACTTCAGGCGTTTTTGCTTTTTTAAAAGGATTTAAATTAAATTTTTTATTGTGTTTTGTCATCCAAATATTTAATTTGGGAAGTAATACTCCAAGCATTAAGGCAGAGTATGCAATACCGGATATTTGAGCAATATTAAGTTTTCTAAGATTTTTTGCAACATTCCCGCCTTGGGCTATTATTTCTTTTTGAGATTTTAAAGAAACATCTTTAAGCCAATGTTTAATACCATTTCCTTGTTTTGTAATATTAAACAAGGTTGTTTGTTTAGGGTCTAATATTTGTCCCACTCCTTTTGCTACAAAACCACCTAAAACAAGCCAATTCAAAAACCCCAAATAATCTCTGACATTTGTTTCTCTTAATTCCGTTGAATCTTTAGAGGCAAAAATTCTGCCTAAAATCAGTGTCCCGTAAATCGATTTTATAGCGTTACCTCCTGTTGCAGGGCCTGTAAATTCCAACTTGCTAATTAAATCAGAAGGCTTTTTTAATCCCATAACTTTAGAAAGCATTAATAAAAATACGCCTGCCGATAACATTTTTTTAGCTAGTACTCCTTTTTCCCTGCCTTTATTATTTTTTTCTTTAACATTATTTTCATAACCGTTTTCGCCGACGAAATTATCTATTCCCGTTCTTTTTTTTGTTAAGCGCCTATTTATATATTGATTTGTTATGGCTAATAACATTGAAGCAGGTATTGCAAGAGCGATTTTTGAATTATTTAAAAATTTCAATTTTTTAAGTATTTCATCTGCGCGTGCTCCTTTTTTGAAGAATATATTTTTACCTGCATCTACCGTATCTCTTAAAATATGAGTTAAATTTGCACTAAATTCTTTATCTGCTGATTTTATAATAATGTTGTTGTCTGCTCCTAATAGTTGGACAATCTCATCTTGAACGGTTGACAGAGTTTTCTTTATTGATGATTTATCAACATCATTTGTTATTATACATGTAAGCGTTTGAGCAATTTTTTCCGTTTCCCTTTTATTAATAGAAGAAAATGTTTTATATTCACTTCCAACCAGTCCCGTTATTGAATTTAATACGCTATCAACAAAACCTTTCGGCGTTTTATCACTTTTAGAAAAAACTTCTTTAAATGTTTGAAGCCCTTTGTTTGTAATCCAGCTTGAAGCATTTGTTTTAATATTTGGTTTATACAACTTATTTAATAATTTTGTTGTAAGAATTGCAAAGACAGTTGCACTGAATTCGGCAATAAATGTGCCTGTATATTCTCTAAACCCCATCTCAATTCCTGCTTGTTTACCTCTGTTTTTGGTTTCTACTATTGTTCTTGGTGTATCCATTGCAAATACATCAACAAAAGAAGCATTAAGCATATCGTTATTATTCAATGTATAAAGTGCCTTTGAAAGAGGTGTTAAATTGAAAGATTTAAAATTAACGGCTTGTGTAGTTTGTGAGTTTATTTTCATTTGATTATCCCTTTTTAATTATTTATTAATGTTATTTTCTTCGCTGAAGCATATAAAATAGCCTTAAACAAAATGTTTAAGGACTACATATAAAGTAAAAATTTATCGCACTAAAATTATGTCCTTAAACATAAGAACTTACAACAACAAATTTGTACTTTAACTGCGTTTAATTTAATCATAATTTTATTATTCAATAAATAAATTTATTGTCAATAGCCAAATGTTGAAAATTTTTAATGTTTGTAATATGTTAGGGTATAGCATAACATTTTAATTGTTTTCAAGTCCTAAAATAAAAAGGAAAATAAAATGAATAGGGAAGAATTATTAAAATTGTATGATATGGATTTAGAAGAACTTATTTCAAAAGCTGAACAAATTACAAAAGAAAACTTTAGTAATGAAGTTGAAGTTTGTTCCATAATTAGTGCAAGAACAGGGAGAGGATTTTGAAAAAATCTTAGAGATGATTAAAATGGTTGCTGCAATACCTGATATACATTGCTGTGCTTCTTTAGGCTTATTAGATGAAGAACAGATAAAAAAAATTAAAAAAGCCGGAGTTGAAAGATTTAACCACAATATCAACACCTCAAAAAATTATCACTCTAAAATTTGTACAACACATAAT
>CANQFL010000098.1 GCA_947598785.1 uncultured Clostridia bacterium | reverse complement strand
TCTGTAAAACAGTCAAGAAATTTATCTTTAAAAAAATACATTTCACGTCCTCTATAATAATAATGTTCTCTATCTTGTTCATTATTATAGAATATTTTTTCAGGGTTATTTTGTGATAATTCTTTGTAATGCCCCCTTATAAATGCACGCCTCCATATTTTTTCAGCATTTACGGTTACAAATTTTTGAAATCCACTATCCTCAGGATTATTGAGAATTCCATTTTTACTTAAAACTTCTGACAATTTTTTTACTTCCCAATCATCTGGATTGCTTGATTCTTTTTTATCTAAAAAATATTGAAATTCGGAATCCCATTCAATTTTAGGAATATATTGTGCATTAATTGATACATCACTTTTGTTTTTTGAATATACCAATATTGTTTCTTTTTCTTTTATAATAGCTTTATCTCTATGAGATGTTTTTACGCCACTTGCCGTAGACATTTTAACAGCAATATCCGAAATAAAATTAGCTCTACCAAAAATTTCATCACATAAAACTTTTAAGTAATGGCATTCATCATTGTCTATTGAAATCCATATTAATCCGTCATTTGTCAATAATTTTTTTAGAATTTCTAAACGTTGTTTCATTAAAGAAAGCCATTTTGAATGTTCAACATTATCATCATAATGCTCAAAAGCTGAACCTGTATTATAAGGAGGATCTATATAAATGCACTTAATTTTCCCCGTATAATCCTGTTCAAGAGCTTTTAGTGCAAGCAGATTATCCCCATGGATAAGCATATTTTCAGTATTTTTATCTCCATAAGACTTCTCGGGAATTTCTTTTAATATCCTCGGCTCAAGATTTATTTCCCTATCTTTTCCTATCCAAGTTAATTCCAATTTTTGCTTCTTATTATTCATCTTTATTACCATTGTTTGCTTTCTGTTTATTTTCAATTTTATTTTGTGGGGTTAATGTTGTTTTTATATAATTAGCAATATGAGTCTGTGCGTTGTTTATTTCAGTTCTTGCAACAATTTCATCGGATAGCCATTGTGGAATGTATGGCTCTTGAATTGCATCCCAAGTGATTTTATCTTTATATCCTAAGTCGTTTATAATTGCTTCTATAAGTTTTGTTTCAGCTTTTTTCGCTTTTTCGCAATAATCTCTTACCTCATTTTCATTATTGTTATCATATTTGCTACCATAAACTGTATATAAATCTTTGTATGCCTCCCTAACTTTCTTTGAATCAATAAATACAACATCTATCAAGTTCAAAGCATTAACGTGATCAATATTTTTAACAGAAAAACGTTGTGTCATTAATATTTTTAATATTTGAATTTTTTCTTGTCGTCTGGCTTTGTTTGTTTGTACTTTGTTTGAAATTAGTAGTGCTACAATCGGAGAAAGTAACACTGCTAAAATATTGATTATATTTAAAATCGTTTGACTATCCATTTTTATCATCTAATTCTTTCCTTTTTTGACGTTCTAACTTTTTTATACTATCCGCTGTTGGCAAATCTTCAGGCATAGTTCCGCCTAAATCTTTTATAGTTTCTCTGACTTTTTTACCAACTTCATAGTGAGTTTGGTTAGCTTTTGCTTTCCCTTTAATATTCTCCCGTCTCAATTTTTCTTCTGTTTGAGTTGCTCTAAATAAGTTTGCTGCAAGTTCTGTGCTTCCCATATGGTCCAATATATCTTGGCTTTTCTTCAAACCTTTTCTTTTATGTATCGCTTGTTTGTCTAATCCACCATATAGACCTTTGTATCCAAAGTTTTGAAATATTGCATAATCAAGAGGTTCATTAACTCCTGCCCCTTTTGCCGCGTCAGCAAGTTGCTTATTGTGTTCTCTCATTTGTTCTCTTAATAGAAGTCTTTTTGAATCTTCCTCGGATTGAATTAAACGTTTTTCTTCCTCTTCCAAAAGTTCTTTTTGACGGGTTTTTATAGCAAAATATGCTTGCCCCATTGCAACATTCGGTTTGGTTGGATCTGCATTTTGTACTGCAATGTAGCAAGCTAATCTTGAAAGTTTTAGACTATCAAGTTCTCTATCAGCTCCTGAGCCAATTTGGACCATGTCGAGCATGTCCTCGATATGGTTTTCCACTTCTTCGTTAATGTTAGATAAAGCCTCTTTGACCTTATCAATTACGGGTAAAAAGTGTCTGTATTCCGAATATCCTAGTAATTTATATAGATCTCTTGCAGACCAATATTCATATCCTTCTTCACTAATTCTTTTAATTTTTTCAAAAGGTGATTTTAATAAGTCATCAATTGAATACTTCATACTAACCTCCAACGAATTAAAAACAGTTCTTTTTCAGCTATTCTTTGTTTTAAATGTTCTTCGATTTTATCTATAAGTTCTTCTTTCTGCTTGTCTACTAAATCTTGTGAGTCAAAAAGTTCTCTTCTCATTTTATTTCTTTTTGCTTCCATATCTTTTATTTCTCTTTGAGCTTTTAGTTTTTCTTCTAATTGTAAAATCTTTTTAGCTTCGGTTTTTTGTGTTTTTATATCTTTATCTAATTGTTTTAGTGCTATTTCGAGACTATTTTTTCTATCTTCTGCCCATTTATCAAGCTTTGTTAATTCTTCATCAAAAAATTTAGAATTTCTTTGTGATACAGAATTAAGTAATTCATTTTTTTGTTCTGTTATATATTTATCTAATTTTTCTATATTAGGGGTTTTTGTAACTTCTTTTATTTCCGATACATCAAGCATAAACATTTTTTCACATTGTTCACAATCAATAAGTTCTCCGTTATCCTGATATCCTGCAAAAAGTAAGTAATCTTCATCTTCAAAAGAGCTTACATTTAATGATTTCAATATTATCCACCCTGATTGATTAATAAGATTCTCTAATATAGATATTTTA
>CANQFL010000097.1 GCA_947598785.1 uncultured Clostridia bacterium | reverse complement strand
TATAGTGACATGGAGGATTATAAATCCTATGCCAATTAAAACTTCGTGGTTCGGATTTGATATCGTTTGTCGCACCAACTATAATATTGAGTGGATTATGAAATACAAAATTAAAGTTAAAAAATTATATGATGGTTTTTTAAAAATGAATGAAGTTGACTATTTAGACGAAAATGGAAAATCCATTTTAAATCATTCGTGGAATGTGGTAACAAGAATGCCTTCTGAAGAATATGAAGAAAAGTTAAATAATGGAACTCTTTCTTCGTCTAAAGCTGATGGAATCAACATTTTGCCCTATTTTGAAGACGATAAAGGACAAATTTTTGTTGTAATTGCTTTGGAATTTAGATATCTTGCAGGTGGCTGGATTTTCTCTACACCTGCTGGATTGACCGAAAAAGATTTGACTGAAGAAGAAACTGCTGTGAAAGAGTTGTATGAAGAAACAGGAGGAGAATTAGTCAAGGGGTCTTTGAAAAAACATGGTACATATTTCACTACGATAGGCTTGACATCTGAACGTATCTCTATGTTTTCTGGGAAAATAAAAAAAATAGACAAACAACATCTTGAGAGTGATGAAAATATTAAAAGAGCTATAGTATCTTTGAAAGATATTGAAAAAATATTAAATGGAGAAAAATTAGCGTTAAAAGATATTGATGGAAAAATTATATGTGACGAAAATGGAAATGTAATTTTAAATTATAGTTTAGATTTAAAAGGTGTAGCTATTTTAGAACCATTTGTTCTTAGGGAAAAGCTAAAAAACCGAAATATTAATGATTTATGAAATGCAGTTATAAATCTTCCATAGAATAAAGACCTGATGTTTTTGAAAGAATAAATTTGCACGCTTTGATTGCACCAAGAGCAAAAACTTGTTTTGAAAGTGCAGTATGTTTAAAGGAAATTATTTCATCTGTTCCTGCAAAAATTATTTCATGTTCTCCAACTATATTCCCAGCACGAACAGAATGAATAACAGGATAATCATTTTTTAGAGATACGCTTTTTGCTAACATTAATGCTGTTCCAGAAGGCTTATCTTTTTTTAATTTGTGATGTTTTTCTATTATTTCAACATCAAATTCTTGACCTAAAAATTCTTTTGCTTGTTTTATTAGTTTGTTTATAATAAAAATTCCTAATGAAAAATTGGCTGAATAAAAAATAGGAATTTGATTTGAACATCTTTTAATAAAATTATTTTCATTTTCTGAAAGACCTGTAGTTGCAATTACTACAGGTGTTTTGTTTTTTATTGCAAATTCTAATTCTTCTTTTAAAACTGTAGGTGATGAAAAATCAATAATGATATCAATTTTTTCTTTGATATTTTTAAAATTATTATAAATTGGAATTTTGTAATTTTTGTTATTTTGAATATCTACTCCACAAATTGTTTCAATTTCTGAATCTTTTGCAATAAGGTCATAAAGAATATTGCCCATTTTTCCATTTATTCCACAAATAAGAACTTTAATCATTTAATTTCAACCTTTCTATTTCATATTTTAACTTTTTTTTATTGGCTTTTGAAATTTTTGTAAGAGGAGGGCGAGGGATTCCTACATTAAAACCAAGAATGTTGTAGGCTGCTTTGATTGGTATTGGATTTACTTCAGAAAAACAAGCTTGAGTTAGAGGTATAAGTTTGTCATTAATTTCGTTTGCTTTTTGAAAATCATTTTTCTTAACTGAAGAATAAAGATTTTTAACTAATGTTGGAGCTATGTTTGATATCACAGAAATAACGCCAGCACCTCCAATGCTTAATATAGGAAGATTTAAAAAATCATCACCTGAAAATAAATCTATTTTTCCTCTAATTCTTCTTTGAACTTCAATAATTTCTGCCATATTATTTCTAGCATCTTTTATTCCAATCAGATTTTCGATAGTTGCCAACTTTTCTACAGTTTCAGGAGATATGTTGACTCCTGTTCGCGATGGTACATTGTATGCAATGACAGGAATTTGTACGGAATTGCATATCGCTTTGTAATACAAATAAATGCCTTCTTGTGTACATTTGTTATAGTATGGAGTTACAGCAATTAAACCGTCAGCACCAAGTTTCTCTGCTTTTTTACTAAAATTAATTGCTTTTTGTGTATTGTTATTTCCAACACCTACTATTATTTTTAATTTGTTTTTTGCTTTTTTTATAACAAATTCAACGACTTTTTCTTTCTCTTCGTCACTCATTGTCGAAGGTTCACCTGTTGTGCCTAAAACCACTATACCATCAACTTTATGTTTAATTTGATAATCAATAATTTTGCTAAACTTATCAAAATCTACACCATTTTTGTTAAATGGAGTGATAATTGCAGTTATACAACCATAAAATTTTTCCATTATTTTCACCTTTTATGTGATTTTATATGTATTTTTTGTAATTTTGTTGAATTATATTAAAATTGTTGACATGACAACAATTTTTATGCTAATATAATTTTCGGAGATGTAATATGAACGAAAGATTTGAAAAGTTTACAAATTTAATATCTGAAATTTATAGAGCAATACAAAAAATAAAAAACGAAGAAATGAATAATATTGGTTTGAAAGGAAAACAGGTGCAATGTATATATTTTTTGTATAACAAAGATAATGCAACCATGACCGAACTTGTCAAAATGTGTGGTGAAGATAAAGGAGCAATTTCAAGAACTTTAAAAGAGTTACAAAATGAAAATTTGATTTACATTGAAGAAAATTGTGATAAAAAATATAAAAATCCTATTAAATTGACTAAAAAAGGTGAACAAATTGGAGAATTTGTCACAAATCAAATTTCAGGAATCTTAAATTCTGTAGGAGCTAAAATTTCTTTAGAAGATAGAAATAAATTATACGAAGTTTTAGAAAATATTTTAAATGAATTAAATAAAATATGTGTAAATTATAGAGGTTGAAATGATAAAAATTTTGATTGATACGGCTTCAGATATTACAATGCAAGAAGCA
>CANQFL010000096.1 GCA_947598785.1 uncultured Clostridia bacterium | reverse complement strand
CAAAACCAAAATAATTCCTATGATTGTGACTATAGAAAAAGCAATAACAAACAATTTGATGCTTTTCATAAGTGCCCCTTTCAGGTTCATGTGGTTTGTTCCAAAATTTGGTATAGCATTATAGCTATAAATTGTCGATAACATTTTATCAAAAAATCACACAAAAGTCAATTATGTAAACATTAAACTTTTAAAAACTTAATATAAATAAATGCACAAAAAGTAGTTATATGCAAAAAAACATAAAATTACTATACAAATCACCAAAAGTGTGGTAAAATTAAATAGAAATTTTGCTAATGGCAATAATAAATTGGTAAAGCTAATTGTCCAAAACAGTAAATAAAATAGGTGAATGCCAATAATAAAAATCAAGGAGGAAAATCTTATGAAAATAGAAAAAACAACAACAATTGGAGAAATTCTTGAAAATGAACCAGACAAAATAGACATTTTGTTAGAAGCGGGTATGCATTGCATTGGTTGCCCAGCATCACAAATGGAAACATTGGAAGAAGCATGCGATGTGCATGGAATTGATGTAGAAGAAATTCTAGAAAAAATCAACAAATAAAGTGTCTAGTTTATAATCTAGTAATATAAGAAAATTGTGAAATAACGAAATCGAAGATTTCGATGCCCATATGTGCAAAATTGTTTTGCAATTACAATAAAAAAGCTTTGAAATACGAATTTTCAAAGCTTTTTTGCATCTTAATCCTCTTTTAGCAACACATAAAATAAATACAAAAAACTTGCTATCGGTAAAAGAACCTGAAGCACTTGGATTGTAGTAACAACAACCCCTATTAATGCCTCTATATTTTTTCCATTTTCCTTCAAATAGTTGTCTATTTCATAATTATTATATTCCATGCCCCAATCGATAGTTTTTTCAATTGATTCCTCTTTTTCTTCATACATATACGTTACATTATATGTGCTCTGGTCTGGAAATATTTTAAGTTCTATTTTTGTTATATTTGCATCGCTAGGTATATCCATTTTTATGTCTTGAATCAAAAGACCTTTCAAATAATTTTGGTCAGTTGGATTTTCAATTATGTATTTTCCAGAAAACGCAAGTGTTATAAAAATCATACAAGTGAAAACGTAAATGGAAATTAGCAAACTAGCAACAAACATAATTATAGCAATTATTAATCTCTTTCCTTTAGTATGCTTCATTTCATCTTTCCCTTTCAAATTTTTTAAAAAGACAAAAGTCGTTCTTTTATCGATTAAATTATACACTTCATTTTATCGTTTGTCAATAAATTTTTTCGGTTTTTTATTGTCAACAAATCTAAAATAATTTTTCAAAACACTCTTCCAAACTTTCAAACAACTCATTTAAAGAATATTTTCCTTCGTTTCTAAAATATTTTATAATCTCCACCAATATTCCATCCATCAAGAAAGATAGACTAAGGTCAAGGTATTTTTCTGATGAAATTTCCCTTAGTGCTTCATATATTTTTTGAGTAGCTATTAGCTTTAATTTTTCTAAAAACAAAACTGATTCATCTGCTGACAATAGCAATTTATAAGTTTCTTCGTTATCTTTTAAGCATTTTAAAATATTTCTAAAATATTCTTTTATGTCTTGCTTTGAATATAGCTTCAAATCCTCCTTGCACAAAAGTTCTATAGTTTGCATTTGATAGTCTTGTGCCACCTCATATATATTATCATAATGAGTATAAAAGGTACTTCTTGTTAAGTCTGCCTTTTTTACAAGTTCTGTTACAGTTATTTTGTTTAGTTGCTTTTTTTCATTAATTAACTCTGCAAAAGTTTTCTTTATTAAATTTCTTGTTTTTACTGACGAAGAATTTAGACATTGTACTTTCATTTCTTAATACCTCTCTAATTTTTGATTTTATGTACAAAGCATTATACCATTTATTTGCCAATTAATAAAGTCAATTTTTCAAAAAGTGTCTAAATTTAGACACATTCGTTCTTTTTATACTTCCACTTACTATATAATGAGAGTATAATGTACTGTGGTGCAAAAAAAATTAAAAGAAACGCTGTATTCTCAAATGAAAAAAGAAAAAGTCATGAAAATAGTAATTTTTGCAGTAGTTTTATTAATCCCAATAATTTATAGTTTTTTCTATTTAAAGTCTTATTGGGATCCTTATGGAAATTTAACTGACATGAAAATTGCTATTATCAATTTAGACAAAGGAAAAGATGAAGAAAACGAAGGAAAAGAATTTGTACAAAGTATTAAAGATAGCAATGTATTTAACATTTGCGAAGTAGACGAAGATGAGGCAAACAAGGGAATGCAAGATGGTAAATATTATGCAACTATAACTATTCCAAGTAATTTTACTGAGAGTCTAAATAGTGCCTCAAGTACAGATAAGCAAATTGCCCAAATCACCTATAGTCCAAATCAAGCTACAAACTATTTAGCTACGCAAATTGTAAACAGTGCAGTAAAGACTATGGAAACTAGCTTGGAAGAACAAATTAGTGGCAAAGTGGTAGAAAATCTATCTGATAAATTAAAAGAAGTTCCAGAAAGTCTAGAAAAAACAGCAGAAGGAGCAAAACAAATATTAGACGGTTCTCAGAATTTAAATTCTGGGTTAAAGGAATTGAACAATGGAGCATCTACATTAAATAATAGCTATTCTGAATTCGATAATGGTGTAAAATCAGCCTCAGAGGGAAGTAAAACATTAGATAGTGGAATTGCTCAAGTAGATTCAGGAGTATCAAATTTAAATAGTGGTGCTTCATCACTAGATTCCGCAATTTCAAAAGTTTCTTCAGGAGTTGACGCATTATCATCACAAAGCACTTCTGGAATTAATACACTTACAAATGGAATAACATCAGTAAACACTGGAACTTCACAATTAAATACTGGAATTACAGAATATGTTAAAAGTGTAAATGGGCTTTTACAAAGCTTAAAGGCAAAAGGAATTCTCCAAGAATCAGACATAGAAGCGTTACAAAAAGCAGGAAACACTTTGAAAGAAAGTTCAAGTGCATTAAATGCTGGAACACAGAAA
>CANQFL010000095.1 GCA_947598785.1 uncultured Clostridia bacterium | reverse complement strand
AACGGGTCGTTATAATTTATGTAAAAAACAGCGCTATTAAAATCATCTTCACAAGATTTTTGCCAGGTTGGCTTGTTATTTATTGCAAAAAGACAATTATTTTTGAGATAAGAAATAAATTCATCCCCAACAACCTTGTTTCCATCTAAAAAACAATAGTAATAAATTTCATCATCTCTACTTACATAAAATAACCACAAGTCAGATTCTGAATAGACAACTTTTCCGTCTTTGTAATATTTGGTTTTGTCAATGTCTGCCATAAAATCTTCTAACAAGCATGGATTTTTTGGTGAGCCCTTCCAATTTCTGTGATTTTCTTTAAAATAAAAGACTGAAATAAAATCAATTCCCAAATCCCCATACTTTATAAATCTATTATATTTTTCTTCTTTTACTTCAATTAAAATTTGTCGTCCATTTCTGAGCGTAACCAAGACATCTCCATCATTTGCATTCAAATTCTTTTTAATACTTTCATATTCGATAGATTCAGTAGCAAAAATTTTCTCTACTATTTTCAGTTCTCTTTCAGTGCTGTTAAAATTTCCAGAAATATTCACTTTCTCTCCTTTTTTGATTGAATTGATTAACAAAAATCTTGTTTCTGATTTTTTATCTTTGTTAAAAGATGTTCCTTATATTTTTCATCGTCTAAAACTTCGTCAAATTTGTTTTCATTTACAATTCTTGATAAATTTTCACTATCTTTTAGACATTGAAAGATTTCTTTTACATCTCTGTTTTTCGATATTAGTTTATCTAACATATTAATATCTATTTCATTCTTTTGTTTTGCATAAAATAAGATCTCACTCTGTTCAGGAATCTCTATGTTTAATTTAATAATTCCTATTCCAAAAGCACTGTTTAGAATCGACATTTCACTTAACAAATCATCATCTTCCGCAATGTTTGCCGCAACTAAATATCCTTCATTAGCCCAAGTTGAATTAGACACTGCTTGAAAATATTCTTTTCTTAAAGTTGCTCTGTTTATTTCTATTTTCATCTCAAATGAAAATATCTTATACGACTTTTCATTCAATATTGATAGGGTTTTTATAGTTAATTCTTCAAAATCATCGTATGGAAAGTATATTCCAATCAAATCAGGATGCACCCAGTCATCTTGATGTAATTTCCCCTTTGTTGAACGCTCATGTTTTATTGTTTTTGTTAAACATTTAAAATGCGAATTAGAAAATAAATATTTGACTAAAACAGGATGCAAACTTCTTTCGTTATAATGATATTCTTGCTTTCCTTCATTATCCATCTCAACTAAACTATTTTTGATAGTAGCTTCCGAAAAATTTTGAGAAACCAAAGCAAACAGGGCTGGCCTGTTAGACACTTGCTTAAATCTTGATTTGTCTTTTTTATTTTTTATTTCTGTATAAATTTGAGCGCCAATGCTATACCACGGAGTTTTGCCTTGAGTTTCTAACTTTTTATCTAATCCTAATCTAACGCCTTCTTTCCAAATATCCATTTTCCCTAATGGTTTATTAACTTTTTTTAAGACTTCTATCGAAAATTCTTTAAATCCGTATGACATTTTTCTCCTTTTTTTGATCAAAATAATTTAGATAATATCAAACTTAAATGTTGGTCTCGCCGCCCGCTGCATTAGTTTTATCATAATTTTTCAAAAATTCCCCGTTTGTATTCTTTTTATAAATTTGCTTTTAATAAAAGTTTCCAATCTTTAAATAGTATAAGATTAAGTAATACAAAAGTCAATTTTTTTTAGAATATTTGCTGTATAATTTTAGGCTTATATTATTTTTCGGACTAAAATAAAAAAACCAAGATAAAAATCTATCTAAAATAATACTTTATTTCTAAAAAGAAGTGAATTTTGTTTGTATTTTTACTTGCTTTTAAGTGGGTATAATATAGTATAATATAGTATAATAAAAAAGAAACAGAATTAAACTAGTTTTGAAGGAGAAAAAAATGGTAAACGACGAAGATATAAAAATGTTTAGCGAAATGATAAAAAATATTTTTGCACAGATAAAACGAGATATAGTTGGGCAACGAGAAGTTATTGAAGGCACAATTATTGCTATGGTTGCTGGCGGAAATGTGTTGCTTGAAGGTGTCCCTGGGGTCGGTAAAACAAGGCTTGTGCGCTCACTTGCAAGAGTTTTTGATTTGCCTTTTTCACGTATTCAATTTACTCCTGACTTAATGCCTGCAGACGTGACTGGAACAAATATCATAGTCCGAGACGAAAAGGGTAATTCGGCTTTTAAATTTCAGCCAGGCCCAATTTTTTCAAATATTATTTTGGCCGATGAAATCAATCGTGCAACGCCAAAAACTCAGTCAGCTCTGCTTGAAGCAATGCAGGAGCATAAAGTAACGGTTATGGGTGTGTCAAGACCGCTCAGCGAGCCATTTTTTGTGCTAGCGACACAAAATCCGATTGAACAAGATGGAACTTATCCGTTGCCAGAAGCACAACTGGACAGATTTATGTTTAAACTTATTGTCGAAAACCCTGAACCAGAAGAATTGAAATCAATCATAACTATGACACAAAAGACGATGAAAGAAACTGCTGAGAAAGCTTGCTCAGGCGAAAAATTAATGCAGATGCGTAAAACTGCAAATGAAATCCTTGTGACCGATTCAGTTCTTGATTATACAATCAAACTCTGTGCAGCGACTCAGCCAGACGGCAAATATGCGTCTGAAACCGCAAAAAAATATCTTCGCTTTGGCGTTAGTCCGCGTGCAGGGCAGGCACTTATCTCTTCAGCAAAGGTGTTGGCACTTTTAAACGGCAGATTTAATGTATCTTACAACGATATAAACAAACTTGCTTATCCTGTGCTTCGTCACAGAATCAAACTTAATTTTGAAGCAATTTCTTCTCGCATAACACCAGACCAAATTATCACAATGATATTAAACGAACTTCCTGGCACAAAAACTAGCAAAGTTAGTAACGAGAAAAGTGAAGAATCTTCCGTGAATGTAGCAAAAACCGAAAAGAAAGGGATATTTAGGAGAAATAAATGAAAGGGATTTATT
>CANQFL010000094.1 GCA_947598785.1 uncultured Clostridia bacterium | reverse complement strand
GACTCGAACCCACGGTCTCCAGTGCCACAAACTGGCGCGTTAACCAGCTACGCTACATCCACCAAGTTTCAATAACTTAGTGAGCACATATATAATTTTACACTATTTCCACCTCATTGTCAACTATTTTTCCACTAAAATTTTTGGCTAATCCACATTAGAAGTCATAAAAAATCGCTATATTTTCTTGACTTTTAAGCAAAAAAACTATATAATTATATATAGTTTAAATAAGTAGGAGAAAAGATATGTTAGCAAAACATTGGAAAAAAATAGGATTAGTTATATTAATTGTTGCATGTGTATTTAATGTTATGAGCAAGCTAATTAATAAATTATCATTAGAAAAAGAAATGTTAACATCTGCTACATATATGTATGAACAAAACAAAAACAATAAATAACTTGAAATTATTTGAAAAATATGTTATTATTAATAATGGAAAATTTATGCTAAGATAGAAAGAGGTGAACTTAAATGAAAAAAGATATACATCCAGAATATGGTGATACAACTATAACATGTGCTTGTGGCAATGTTTTAGAAGTTGGATCAACAAAAAAAGATTTAAAAGTAGACGTATGTTCTAAATGCCATCCATACTGGACAGGTAATTTAAGACAAGAAACAGTTGGAGGTAGAGCAGACAGATTTAAGAAAAAATATGGTCTTGCATAGCCCAAACATATTGAAAGTTTAAAATATAAGACTAACAATAAAATTCTGAAAAAATGTTGGAGTTTTATTGTTAGTCTTTATTTTTTCTATCATCGACAGATTTCTCTTAAATTCGACTTTCAAACTTCTAAATCTTCAATATAAACACCTTCAAGCAAAGCATCAATTTGAGTGCTTGAAATTATATCTGTTACATGAAGAGATATTTTTTTGCCCTTAAAAGGTAATGCAATATATCCCTTAGGATTTAAAAATATTGCATAATTTAGGTTATCTATATATAATTCAATTATTGAATCATCATTTTTATCATATCCATATCCAAATTTATGAAAATTACCATCTTCAGTTTTAATATATAATTCCACATAAGGTCTAAAGAAGTCAATTTTTTTATCATAAATTTCAAATGTTACTAAAAAAACATTCTTAAATTGAACTTTCTCTATTTTAAATTTTTTAAAAAATTTAATGTCTCAAATATTCATATATTTTTCAGATTGTTCTGTATAAAAAAGAGGATCATTTTTTAATTCGGAATTTTTTTCAATGTATGGATTAAGAGTTAAATCGTAGCATGCATCGATATATTTTTGAATATCCAATAAAGCCCATAAGTAAATTGAATCAGGCAAAAATTTCTTTTTTCTCTTGTCATTTAATTTTGTTAAATTTTCTATACCTGCTTGTACTAAAAGTTTTCTATTTTCTTGCAAATTCAAATTATCGTCTTTTGCTTTTGTACAAAGCATGTTTGCAAAAGGTTTATTTGCACTTTTTTTTGATTTTTTTGTAGGATATAAGCTGTCAAATAGTCCCATATTAACCTCCTTTTATTCTTTTTCAAATTAATTATAACACTAAAAGAAAAAAATGAAAAGATACGTATTGCAAAATGTTGAAAAATGTAATAAAATAGCTAAGTAATGGAGGATAAAAATGGAAGTTTCAAATGAGGTAAATGAGCAGAAGAAATATATAAAAAAAGTTAAAGAAATTAATACAAATAAAAGCCCAAAATATAACATATTAACAATGGGCTGTCAGCTTAATGAAAATGATTCAGAAAAACTATGTGGAATGATAGAAGAAATGGGCTATGTAAAAACTGATAAAATGGATGAAGTCGATTTAGCAGTTATAAATACTTGTTGTGTTAGAGAAAACGCAGAAGATAGGCTTTTTGGAAAACTTGGTGATTTAAAAAAAGCAAAACAAACTCGAGGAACAATTATCGCAATAGGTGGCTGCATGATGCAAGAAGAACATATAACTAAAAAAATCAAACAAAGTTATCCTTATGTGGATTTGATTTTTGGAACACATACATTACACAAATTTCCAGAGGATTTAAGCAAGGTTTTAGAAGAAAAAAATAAACTAATAGATATTTTGGATATTGACGGGAAAGTATATGAAGGGTTACCAATTAAAAGAGATAGCAGTGTTAAAGCATCTGTTACAATAATGAATGGATGTAATAATTTTTGTAGTTATTGCATAGTACCTTACGTACGTGGAAGAGAAAGAAGTAGAAGTCCAAAAGATATTATTCAAGAAGTTAAAGAAATAGCAAAACAAGGATATAAAGAAGTTACACTTTTAGGGCAAAATGTAAATTCATATTTAAGAGTAGAAAGAGAAAAGAATATTCCATTTGAAGAATATGAAGGCATAAATTCATTTGCAACTTTATTAAAAGCGATAAACAAAATAGATGGAATTGAAAGAATAAGGTTTGTATCGCCACACCCAAAAGATTTTACAGATGATGTAATTGAGGCAATTGCAGAGTGTGATAAGGTATGCAAACTTGTACATTTACCACTTCAATCTGGAAGTACTAATGTATTAGAAGCCATGAACAGAAAATATACAAAGGAGCAATACCTAAATCTTGTAGAAAAAATGAAAGCAAAAATTCCTAACTTAACACTTTCAACAGATATTATAGTAGGTTTCCCAGGTGAAACTGAAGAAGACTTTGAAGATACATTAGATGTAGTTAGGAAAGTGAATTTTGAACAAGTATATATGTTTATATATTCAAGAAGAGTTGGAACACCTGGAGATAAAATGGAAAATCAAATTCCAGAAGAAATAAAGCATAAAAGATTTGATAGGTTAAAAGCATTGTTCGAAGAACAGACAAAAAAGAACAACCAAAAATATGTTGGGACTACTCAAAAAGTTTTAGTGGAAGGTAAAAGCAAGAACAATGGAGACATGTTGACAGGGAGAACAGATAGCAACAAAGTAGTAGTGTTTGAAGGACCAGAAGAATTAATAAACAAAGTAGTAGATTTAGATATAATATCAGAACACATGTGGTATTTAAAAGGGCAATTTGAAAGAAAGGGATAAAAATGAGTAAAGAA
>CANQFL010000093.1 GCA_947598785.1 uncultured Clostridia bacterium | reverse complement strand
ATCTTCTCTTAATCTTAAATCTGAACTTATACTTCCTTGAGTGAATAAGTGTATTCGTTTTGAATTCTTTCCAAAAAAGGAATAAATACTTTCACTGTTAAAAGCAAAATAAGCATTTTCTACTAATTTTTTATAAATGCATTTTAAATCATTTGCTTTTTTAAAGTTGATATCCATAGCATATTCACATTGGTCAATACACCAAAAATATTCATGATTCAAAATGTTTTTAAAATCAGATAATAATGGATTAATATCATTTGCTAATTTAGAAAAATATTTTAATAATTTTTCATAAGAAAGTTCATTTGCTAAATCTTGAGCTTTTTTAAAATCTTCAATATATGAAAAAGAATTATTAAACATTTCATAAGAAATTTGTTTTCGCTCTAACACTTTAGACAAATATTCTCGACCATTTATATATATTCCTATATTATAAGGAAAGGTGGTTTGAATTTTAATAAACATAAAACCTAATGCTTTATGATTAAAATATAAATAATAATGTTTACATTTTGTTTCTTTAGACATAATTTCTAATTTTTGTGTTTCTCTATTAGAAGAAACAGTCATAATATTACAAATTTCTAATGCTGAAAAAGCACAGATAAGTCCAGACTTATAATTTTTTTCTTTCAATTTATTTTTTGCAATTTCATTTTTATCAACTTTTGAAGTTGTAATATACTCAATATTTACTCCACGTTTTTCTGTATAGTCTTCAATATATTTACATAATTCTTCAGTTTGTTCACAGGCAAACTTATGAAAGTCTACTAACATTATTTGTTTTTGAATCAAATAATATAAAAGTAACCTCGGATTTTGAAAAGATATAAAATATCCATGAACTATAAAACGGTCAAAAGTAGACAGTATCCCCCTTATCTTAGAATTGTACTGCTCAATCAAATTCATTTAATAACCCCCTAGTTATTCTTCCAAAAAATGTTTTTTTGGATACAACTATTATATTGTTTTTTTAAATTTTTGCAAGTTTTGTTTTGTAAAGTATTTGACACTTA
Organism: uncultured Clostridia bacterium; assembly: GCA_947598785.1. Classification (GTDB taxonomy): domain Bacteria; phylum Bacillota; class Clostridia; order Christensenellales; family UBA1242; genus Caccovivens. The sequence goes on along the minus strand of CANQFL010000093.1, from coordinate 2,044 downwards.
AAAGAGATATTTTAATGATTTTTTAAATAAAAATTAAAAAAATCTTGCAATTAAAAAACGATTTTGTTATTCTTATATCATAGAGAGGAGAGTAAAAAAGAAAATGGAAAGAAAAAATATGGTATTGTTAACAGTGATTGCTGTAGCCACGCTACTGGTGGCAGTGGTGGGGGCCACGTTCGCTTACTTTACCGCATCTACGAAAGCAGAAGATGTAGGAGGAAATTCCGCAAATGTAACCACAAATAAATTAGATGGAGCAACTTTAACATTTAAAGAAACTGGTGAAGTTTTGGATATGTTAGATTATCCAGGAGGACTAGGAATCTATGGAGCAACAGCAACGATAGCTAAACAAGATGATAATGGCGATGATTCGAATAACTATCAAGCAACATTTGATTTAGAAATTACTTATACGAATTTGACAGGTACAGATTTAGAATGGGAACTATGGATGCTAAATAAAAAAATAGATGAGTTACCATTTTCATCTGAAGGCGGTTTTGAAAGTATCACAAAATGTGAAAGAAAAGAACAAACAGATGGAACAAAAACCTATTATTGGTATGCTGATGCAGATGATCTTGGCATCAACTACCAAAGTCAAGAACAATGCGATGCCGAAAATATAAAGGCTGAAGTAAAAACTAACGGTGGAACATTGATTGCCTATGGAAAGTTTAAGAATGGACAAAGCGGTCAAAAAATCACTAAAGCGACACAAAATACTGATGGAACAATACAGTTTAACGAAGATGAAAGTTCACAACAAGACGAAGACAAAAAATTGATCAAAAAAAATCAACTAGGAGATAGAACATTAAATACTGTAGATACTCAATCAAAAGTATATTATTTAGTAGTTAAATATCCAAATAAAGACACTGATCAATCAAGCGCAGATGCAGGAAAAACAATCCAAGTCAAATTGGAAGTAGATGCTGATACAGCAAATTCAACGATATATAATTCCTAAATAACAAGTTAAAAAATTCTATCGAAAGATAGTTTTTTTTTATGTGTTTTTATAATTTTGAATCCATAGACTTTATGTCTTTTCTTTGTTACAATATATTATATAAAATTATTGAAAGGATTGATTTCCTATGGAAATAAAAAAAGTTAAAGAGGTTTTAATAGAGCAAATGAATTTGAATTTATCTGGAAATTTATATCATAAAACTCAAATAGAATTTGCTTATAATACAAATCATATGGAAGGTTCTACTATTACTAAAGATGAAACAGCTAGCATTTATGATACAGGTACAATCATTACTGATGCTGAAAAAATAATTGTTATAAAAGATGTCACTGAAACTAAAAATCATTTTACTCTTTTTAAATACATGCTTCAAACTATTGATGATAATTTAACAGAAGATTTAATAAAAAAATATCATTTTATTTTAAAAAATGGAACATTAACTGAAGATGAAAAAAAATGGTTTAAAGTTGGAGAATATAAAACATTAAAAAACTTTGTTGGTGATATTACCACTTCTCTTCCTAACAATGTTTCTAAAGATATGAAAGAATTACTTAATTGGTATAATGCTCTTTCTGTAAAAAAATTAGAAGATATTATTGAATTTCATGTAAGATTTGAAAAAATTCATCCATTTCAAGATGGAAATGGTCGTGTTGGTAGAATCATTATGTTTAAAGAATGTCTTAAAAATGATATTATGCCTTTTATCATTGAAGATAGAAATAAAGCTTTTTATATTAGAGGATTAAAAGAATATCAATTACATAATGAAAAAGGATATTTAATGGATACTTGTTTAAATAGTCAAGATAATTATACAAAATTAGTGGAATTCTTTTTAGAATAAGCGTGTTAAAACTTCTTCTTTATTATAAATAACATACTTAGTAAAAATCTTAAAAAAAGATTTTTTCTTTTGCTATGAAATAAAACAAAAATTGAAGTATTTCCTGTCAAAAATACCATATGTTAGAAGTCAATATCATAGAGAGGAGAGTAAAAAAGAAAATGGAAAGAAAAAATATGGTATTGTTAACAGTGATTGCTGTA
>CANQFL010000092.1 GCA_947598785.1 uncultured Clostridia bacterium | reverse complement strand
TTGAGAAAACAGGAACTTGAATATTTGCAAAAATTCAAGCAAGAATTTTGATTTTCGCAAAATCAAACTGTTGTCGCGAAATCAAATTTGATTTAATTTTGATTATTTTTGATTTTAAATCAAAAAATGAGTTATCGCAAAATCAAACGGAAAAATCAAAGGTCGACTTTTTGGGGCATACAGCCATATAAAACGAGTGAATTGTCTTTAAATTAGGGGGGGGAAAAAAAGTAAATGAAAATTACAAAAAGTTATGTTAAAGACGGAAAAGAAGTGAAGAGAAAAGAAAAAACGCACTATTGCCCTATATTAGACAAGCAGATTGATTGGTCAAATTGTTTGGAAGTTAGGGCGATTGTTGGTGGCGAGATGATTGATGTTGGTGGAACTGGTGACGGCGATTATTCAAAAATGTATGAAGTTGATAATTATGATGATATTTGCCAATTTGATTGCCAAAATTTAAACTTGCCATTTGAAAAAAGAAGAAAATGTTTCTTTAAAAACAAAAAAGATTATTTGAAGTGGAAAAATTCTAAGTAAAAATTTTGATTTTCGCAAAATCAAACGACAAAAATCAAAAGTCGAATTTTTGGTGGTTGTAGCCATAAACATACAAATTTTGCCTAGGTATAAATGGATGGAAGATGAACGAGGTACAATAATTGGAAACCTAAATAGAGGGTTTCAATATGCAAAAAACAACTTAAACACACCAGAAAATTTAAAACAAATAAAGAAAACTATTCTAATATTAAAAAAGGAATTAAATAAAATAGATTTTTAGGGGCTATAACACTTGTTGTAGCAAAAATTAATTTGAGTTTTATTTAATTATTGGCTCAATTTTGATTTTTTTTTAGCTCTTTTGCGAGAAATTGAGTAAGTTTTACAATCTCTTCATCGTATATTTTTTTTGATTCCTCAAAAAATAAAATTTCATTTCTAAGTTTTGGGAGCAAATTGATAATTGAATCTAATTTTTGTTTATTTTTAAGACAACTTTTCCATCTTCTAAGCCCCAACCAAGCCAATTTGTCAGCATCTTTTAAGATTTTGCCCTCAACTGTCATAGGGGTCATGTTGTATTTATGATTTTCAATTGCTGCGTAACATTTTTCAATAAAGGACTTTTCAAAGTTTTGTTTTTCAAGTTGATTTTGCAGCATTTCTGCTGAAATTTTTTCATGGTTCTTTGCTGATTGCAAGCGACCTATGTCATGCCAATATGCACTGAGAATGCAAACTTCAGCATCAGCATTTACTTTTAAAGTTGATAAAAGTTTTTTGACATAATAAACTACATCTTCGATATGACCTAAGTCATGTTCATAATCTTGAGATTGTAACATATTCTTTTTTGCTAAGTCTATAAGTTTTTTATATTTTTTTTCAATATTTTCAAAATTCATTTGTGCTTTCCTTTTTTTTGTATTATAGCATTTTTTATCAAATACAACAATCATAAGGCACACAAAAATTAAATATTTTGTAACCAATAATACTTATTTTGTTTTTTTATTTAATATATGTTATAATCAAAATAGAATGAAGCATTGGTAATGCTTTGCTCTACCACAAAATAAAAAATCAATAGCTAACTTTTGGGGTTATAAAAATAAACCATTTGTCTTTATCGGAGAAAATATTAAAATGTGGATTAAAGCCATATCAAAGAATCAAAGACGATGGTGTTTGGTATGGAACAAAAATTGATACAATCTATAGCAAAATTACAAGAGAAGAATACGAACAAATTGAAGAATATAAATCTTTAAAAATAAAATTTGAAGATAACAACAAAAAACTTAGTTAAAAAGTATGTAAATAAAATCAAAGAGGTAAATATGAGAATAGAAACAGAAAGATTGATACTAAGAAATTACACAGAAGCTGACATACAAGATTATTGGGAATATGTAAGCCAACCAAATGTTGGTCCACGATGTGGTTGGCCAGTATATACCGAAATGGAAAAAGCGATGGAACGATTAAAATATGAAACTACAAAGCCATTTCAATTTGCTATTGAGCTAAAGGACAACCATAAAGTTATTGGTGCAATTGAGTTGGCTCAAACTAAAAGATGCACTACAGAACAAGAAAGAGAAATTGGCTGTCTTTTAAATGAAAACTACTGGGGAAAAGGCATTATGACAGAGGCCATGAAAGCTATTATTAAATTTGGGTTTGACAAAATGGGCTTGAAAGTTATAATTGCAGGACATACTGAACCCAATATAGGTAGTGGAAAAGTTCAGTTGAAATGTGGATTAAAGCCATATAAAAGAATCAAAGATGATGGTGTTTGGTATGAAACAAAAATTGTTGATACAATCTATAACAAAATAACAAGAGAAGAATATGAACAAATTGAAGAATATAAATCTTTAAAAATAAAATTTGAAGATAACAGCAAAAAACTTAGTTAAAAAAAATTGTAAATATAACTAAAGGGGTAAAGCTTATGAAAAATATAGAACTTTACAAACCAAAATTAGATGACCTTTGGTTTCGTGAGCAATGTATGTCGGATTCAAAAACTATGAACTATAATGCAGGTTATGATGTTCACTACAGTGGCTATCATTATGACACAGGCTGCATAGATTTTCCAAAAGAAAAGTGGCAAAGTTGGGTCAATGATAAACTTAATAATCCTAATCTTTTTTACGCATATATTTTAGATAAAGATACCCAATCTTTTGTAGGTTATGTTAATTATGAAATAAATAAAACGAAAAAAGCAACAGTTGGAATCGTCATAAAAAATGAGTTTCGGGGACAAGGCTATATGCGTCCTGCTTTAAACTTACTTATACAAAATGCAAAAAACAATGGCGTTGTAGCACTTATTGATACTGTTCCTCAAACAAGAGAGCAAGCATTAAAAGTTTTTTATGATTTAGGGTTTAATAAAGTTGGAGAGTTTGTTAGTAAAAAATTTAATAAAAATGAAATAGTGTTTGAAATTGAAAAGAAACTTTAATTTTCGCAAAATGTTTTAATTAAGGAGGAAAATTGATGGATTTAAAATTGATTTTACCAACAAAAAAGTATTCAAAGCAAATTTTAAAATATAAACAAGAGTTTTTAAATGC
>CANQFL010000091.1 GCA_947598785.1 uncultured Clostridia bacterium | reverse complement strand
TTTCTATAAATTTATCATTATCTGAATAAATCAAAATACTATCTCTTGCCTCAATAGATTTTACAATTTCATATAAAGCAAATGGAGCAAGCTCAATATCTTTTCCTAAAAATACAAAATAGTCACTTTTTGCATTCTCTACAATTTCTTTTATATTTTCATTGTTCTTTTTTAAGTATTCAATTTCATATTTGGAATATGTTTGAGCTCTTATACTTGCTAATAATGCATCATAATTGTCTTTTTCAATTTTATCTGAATCTGGACATACAAATGTAAAACTCAAATCTTGACATGACTTATACTGAGTCTGTTTTTCTAATTGTTGTGGATTAGGTTCGTTATTTGCCATCCAAGTTGCATATTCATCTAAAACTACTTTACCAAATCTTAATTTATTAAGACATGTTCCAAACAATCCCTTAATTCCATTATTTTTTATATATCTTAAAACTGATTTAAAATTTTGAAATGTACATGCTTTTATCAATTTTTTTATTTTACCCATATTTATAAAAACCTCTTTTCATCTTGCTACAAATGATTTTAACTCTTTTTTATTCCCCATTTTATTAATCTATTTTTCAACGCCCTTTTGCAACGTCTTAAAAATCTATATACTCTTCCATGGTTATCTACAAAAACTGGTTCTTGTTTAGTTTCTTCAAATACCACTTCTCTTGATTCTTTTGTAGGTAAAAATGCTTTCTTTTTATACAACGGTTTTATTTCTGGTGCTTTATCATAATCTGTTTCAAGCATGTGTTTAACAGCTTGTAAAAATTGTTCAAATCCTTTTTCTAATGGATAATCCTTCATAAACTTTTTGCCGAATTTTGACATCTTTTCGCATTCTTTAGGATTATCTAACAAATGAACTATTGCACTTGCAATGGCTTCTGGTGTTGGTTCTGCCAAAAGTACACCTTCATCAGGTAAATCATAAATATTATTTTCCTTGTGCAATTCAACAACTGGTAAACCTGCCGCCATCATTTCAAATGGTATTCTTGATGGGTTTGAAGCACTCATACAAACTCCAACTTTACATTTATTATATAATTCATTACATTTTTGTATTGGTATAATGTGTAAATTTTCACATTCAAAATCAAAGTTAGCTTCAGCATTTGAACCATACAAATAAATTTTAACATCAGGTCTCATCGCTTTTACTAATTTTAATGCTTTTAAACCTATAAAATCACATCTTCTAGGTTTTTCCGGTTGATATACAAAACAAATTGAATTCTCTTTTTCAATATTATCTAGTGGTTTGTATATATTTATATCAGCACCAAAATCAAAATATTCGGCTGAATTTCCAAACTCGCTCTTCATTTTATGTGCTAACCATTTTCCAATTGTTACTGGTAAAAATCCATAACGATATGAATTTTCTGTAATTATATATTGGTCTCCCATTGGGAAAAACCATGGCTCATAATCTTGTATAAAATATGCTTTTTTCTTAGCTTTTAATTTTCTTACAAAATCAATGGTTTGCCAACCTGTTGCAAACATCAAATCATAATCTTTCTTTATATCAAAGCCTACAAAAACTCCTGCATCACATGGCTCATACCATTCATTAATTTTATCTTTAACCATTTGTGGAGTTGAAACTCCATCTTCTTCTACAAAGATGTCACATTCATATCCTGCACGAATTAATGCATTTACATTTTGTATAATAGTTCTATGTCCACCTGAACCTTTTCCTGGATGTGGCATAACCCATGCAATCTTAGTTTTACCACTATCTTCAAGTGATGGATTCATTTCACGCATTAAAGCTCTTCTTTGCTCCTGTTTTTCTTTTACTTCTGGTGGTAAATCATACAATTCAGAAATCTCATCTTGAATTCTACAAATCTCACCATATTCAATCTCAGCTCTGACATCTGTACATACAGAACTTCCATGTTTTCTATAATAATTAAGAGCTCTACTATTCCAACTTATTTTTCCATCTTTTAAAATATTATAGTAGATATACCAATCGCCTGCAACTTTAAATTCTCCCGCTTTTTCAAATATCTCTGAATAATCTTTCTTTCTCCATATTAAACTTGAAACGTTCAAAATTGTATTTGTAACACTTAAGTGATAAATATTTTCTTCTTCTCCTGTCCAAATATATGAATCATTCCATTCTCCAGTTCTACACATATCATATAAATCATCTGATCTATCACGAATCAAATTATTTTCTCCATCTATTCTTGCAGATTCACAATATGAAATAACCATTTCTGGATCTTCAAAAGGTTGAATTAAATTCTCAACAAAATCGTTTTCAGCACTATCGTCAGCTTCTGCAATCCACACAAAGTCTCCTGTTACAAGTTCAAAACCTTTTTTCCATTGCTTAAATACGCAACCTCCACTATTTACCTCATTTTCAATGAATTTGACTTTTAATTTTGGATATTCTTCTTTAATCTTTTCAATTTTATCATTTATTACTTCTACACTATTATCTGTTGAACAATCATCCAAAATTATTAATTCATAAATTGGATATGTTTGCATTAATATCGAATCAATTCTTTCAATTATATAATTTGCATAATTATAATTAGGTATAATAACACTAACTTTTTTAGGATTCTCTATTTTAAGTTTTTTCATTGGTTTTTTATAAATATCTACTTTTTTATTCATACTACATCCTCCTATTTAAGTTTCTTCTTGCCTAATCTTTTTATTTTTCTATAAACTTTTTCAGTAAATCTGTTTTCAATTTCTTCTTTATATTTTTGTAATTTTTCATATTCTGTTCTTAATTCTTTATTTTCCTTTTGCAAATTATCAATTGCACCTTGTTGAGCTTGACTTCTAATGTTAAGGTTTATAATTTCTTGCTTAGATGCTTCTATATTAAAATAAGTATCTATGCTAAAAAACTTCCAAGCTTCTTCATCTCTAATTTCTTCTTGCATCTTATTGTCTAATTGCTGAAATAAATTTAGATATTTCTTTAAGTCATATTTTTCAAATAAATCTTCTATATTCAAAAATCTTCTTAAAGATATTGTATAAAAAATTGATCTATATAAAATGTATTCATATGGAAGATTTGGCTTATTCCATTCTTGGTCGAAAAATAAGAATTTATCTCCATCGACTATAAAACAATTTTTGAAAGT
>CANQFL010000090.1 GCA_947598785.1 uncultured Clostridia bacterium | reverse complement strand
AAATTTTTTTCCTAAAAACTGATTTAAAAGAGACATAGTTTTTTCATTAAATCTAATATCAATATTTTTCATTTAGTCATCTCTCCTTATAAAATGTATTTTTTGATATTTTATGCCTCCTGTGATAGATATCTGCTTTAAATTTACTAAAGCTTATTTTAATTCAATAATTTCTCGTGAACAGCTTGGATTATATTCTGCCCATTCTTCCCATTCATCTATAAAATCATCAACAGGCGTAAATTTTTCTATCAGGTTATATCCTTTTTGAATTGTTATCATTTTGGAAAACCAAGTTCCGATTTCAAAAGATATCTCATTTAAATCTTCCTGTTTAAATATAATTCCGACTGTAGAGCTGAATTTATAAATTTTGCCTTCATACTTTATTGACATAAAGTCATTTACCACATAAATAGATTTTATCTTACTATTTATTACAGTATCGATCATTTCACCATTATCCATAAATGTTTTAATACTTTCTTCTGAGGTTTCCTCTATATGTAACACAGCAACCTCATCTGTTTCCATAAATCTCCGGACATTTTGTAATAAAGAGGTGATCTTAACAGGCTTACCATCAATATATATACCAATAATTCCATATACCATTGGGCTGCTGATAAATGGATCACACCTGTATTTGTCAAAGGCTTTTCCTATCATACTTTTTAATAGATCTAATTCTTTATCGGAAATAATTGTTGAGGTGTACATTTTTTAGCCTCCGTATTTTTAAATATCTTAATTATTATTTTAATTCAATAATTTCTCGTGAACAACTTGGAGTATATCCTTCACATTCTTCCCATCCTTCCACAAAAATATCAGTTGGCTCGAATTTTTCAATCAAATTGTAACCACGCTGAATTGAAATATCTTCTGAAAACCATATATTTTTTTCAAAAGATATCTCTCTGTTATCTTCGAGGAAAAATATTATACCTCGTGTTACCCATACATTGTATGTCTGTTCACTATGATAGAACAATTTTTGATTTTCATTTATAATATGAATCTTTTGTATTGTACTATTGATGGGAGTTTCTATCATTTCTTCATCAACAATACAGGATTTTATTTCTTTTTCTTCCGATGTTTCAAATTTAAAAACGGCAACATCTTCGTTCTTTCCATAATAATCCAGAACATCACAAAAATTTGTCAATTTGTAAATAAGACCATCTACAAAAATACCTACAATCCCATAAACCGTTGGAGAAAAATCAAAAGGATCACATTTATATTTTTCAAATTTTTTTCCTAAAAACTGATTTAAAAGAGACATAGTTTTTTCATTAAATCTAATATCAATATTTTTCATTTAGTTATCTCTCCTTATAAAATGTATTTTTTGATACTTTACACCTCCGGAATGAGTGCTTTTGCTAATATTAATCTCAACTACAGGAGTTCCATCAGATTTTGATTTGATACGAAAACTTATTCTTGTTCCATCAGACATATTAGTAACTTTTAAGTTATCTGAAAGTTTTTTTTCTTTTCCTCCCAATGCAATTTTACTATAAAAATCTTTTGCTGTTGCAACAATATCATTTGAAACAATATTTCTCGTTCTGCTTCCTGTGCTTGGACTGCTTTCACCAAAATATCCGTTTGAATATTTGTAGGTTTGGGCTGTTATAAGAATATTCTGCCCTATGCTATGATACTTTATTGTTCCGCCTTTATATGAACCTGTTCCCATACGTCACACCGCCTTTTCAAAAGCTCTTTCCATCCGACTTTTATAACGGTGAAAATTAACCTGACCTAAAAAGTCACAAAATATTATGTTTGGCATATGACCATGAACAAGTATATCTGTTGGCTGCAATTGTTTTATCAATGCATATAATCCTCTTTTAAACATTAATTTTTCTTTTTTTGTATCAATACAACCATAGGTACTTATGGATACTATTGACCGTTTCGGAACTCCCAAAAAACAGTAATCAAAACTGCTTTCGTCACTCCAACGTATGTTTGGGATAACCGGTATGCCATTCTTTTGCAGATAGAAACCTACCGCCCTGTTAAAATAAGTGTTTGTTTGTTGCAAACAAGCAGACTGACCAATCAAAAGCGAACAATCCGGAGTTATGACCCCATCAAATTGTTTTAATAACTTTAAATATTTTGTTGTCGATGTTAAAACATCAGAAAAGCCTTTGTCGTGCATATAAAAATGCACATATTGTCTTTTATTTGTTGCATGCTTTGCTTTTTCAAATGGAATCATATCTCTTGGAATTTGAGTGTTATGCAAGTCCATAAGCACTGGGATGCCGGGATCACCTATAATAGATGCTCCCTTTACTAAATAGTTATGAAAATCATCATCACATTTTGATCTGCTCATTAATATTCCGTAAATTCTCAAAGTAAATGCAACAATCAAAAAGACCTTGCATTTACTTTGAAAAATCGGTTGCAGTAAGTATGAAAAAAACAAAAAAAGACTATAAAAACACTGAAAATAGAAAAAATAAGGCACGACAAAAAAGCCCGAGAAACGAAATTCTCAGACTAAACGCAACCACGGTTGCATTTACTATGAGAGATATATCTGTCGAAAAATTACGCCACCCTTGACAATAGAAGAAAAAGTGGGTGGAGTAAATTACCAACGGCGACGAACTCAAAAACATTCACTTTATTTTGTCCCGTTGATATATAAATTGTACCACTTTTTCTCTGTCATTGTCAAGGGCTGAAGTCGCCTTCGGCGATGGCGCTTACATTCGGCTCCGAATCTAAAAACATTCACTTTTCTCAGACTAAATGCAACCATTGTCTTCTTCTCAAAGTAAATGCAACAACTAAATTACACTGTTGCATTTACTTTGAAAATTTACTTACAATTAAAAATTATTGATTTTTGAAAATAAAATGTTGAATAATTTTGTGATATGGTGTATAATTAATTTAAGAGTATATTTCCTGAGGGAAGTATGCATCAAATTATAAGGAAAGGAGTTTTATTATGAAGAAAAAAAGAATGTTGGCGTCTGTTATGGCAGCCATAATGACGCTGAGTGTATTTTCTTCAAATGTTATCGCTGAAGAAACGATACCGGCAGATGATATCGTTATCTCAGAAGATACAGTTGAAAATGATGACACGGTTCTTGATGATGAGTCTGTAGTAAGT
>CANQFL010000089.1 GCA_947598785.1 uncultured Clostridia bacterium | reverse complement strand
GAATAAGCCCCCATTGACCTAGAAATCTGCCCGATATAACTAAACGCTCTCTCAATAATGGCTAGAGTCGCCATTATCTTGGCAATGGTTTCTAATGAGATATTATTCCTCATTTCAACAAAATAGACTATAATCACTACATATTCACTTACCATTTGAAGGAATACTTTGATTATATCGTTTCTATTTCTTTCTTTTGCTGATTTGATGGAATTCTCTGAACTACCTTCAAGGGTTTCCTTCAAAATAGCCAGTCTCATTTTGGTGTCTTCTTCACCAGCTATCTCTGGCACCCTGAGCAGGTCGTTAAAAATCACGTCCTGTTTATCTTTTAGTTCATTCTTTTCGTCAAAATACTTCATTGTTGTTTTCCTACCATATGTTGCAGAAACGAATGAAACTCCTCCAAAGAATATAAGAATACACATAAACATTCCTTGTGGCAATTCATTATTCGTCTTGACAATTGTTATAAGCATTATAATGATAGAAACTATTTCCATCATTATAAACTTATGATCAACTCTTGCTTTCCAAAAATCTTCTAAATATCGTTTCACACTGTTAACGATTTTTTCTTTGTCCATCACCTGATATACATTCCTTTTGGAATCATATATCATTACTTTTCCTGATGTCTTACTTAGAATCTGCCCACCTTTAAAAGTTAACTGATTCTCCAGTATTAAATTTTTCTTAACTCGATTCTCATAGCTATAGCTTTGAACGTATTCATTGACTATCGGCTCTAATTTATAGACAAAGAATAAAATCATACCTAATAGAGCTAATTTTGCTTCGATAGCTGCATTGCTCCCGCTGAGCAAAAATGAGAATATCATCATTATTGTGTCTGTTACCAAGTCAAAGTATCCGAGTGTGTTACTCGTCTTTTTAACCTGACTGGGGATTTCCAGAATACTATCTTCGACCTTTAACCGTTTGCCAAAATCTTTAAAAATTTTAGGCAAGTCCTTTGTCAAAACCTCTTTTAATGTTCCGACTTTTACCTCTTTCTCTTTTACCTCTCTTCCCATAATTTTCTCCTTTTTTTAATTAAATTATAGTCATTTGCAAAACTCTAAAAAGCTTGCAAATACTTGACTTTTTTTGTTATATATATGTTAATTTTCTCCTTTTTTTAATTAAATTAAAGAATCTACTAGTTACTCACACGACATCCCTGTCGGCTTATGTAAACTATTATATCATATTTTGGAATTATTTTCAAGTTTTCAAATTATAAAAAGCCTATTTCTAGGCTTTTTTTATATATTTTTATTGAATTCTAATTTATTCTATAATTTCTAAAATTTCTTTTGGTAAAAATTTTGAAACATCTTTTCCAAATTGCAAAAGCTCCATAACCATACTTGAGCTTAAGGCTCCTAATCTTCCAGCTCTAACATAAATTGTATCTAATCCAGAAATTTCTTCATTTATTAAAGCAACATTTTCTTCATAATCATAATCCATGCCATTTCTAATTCCTCTGATAAGAAAGTTTGCTCCTTGTTCTTTTGCGCAATCTACAGATAAGCTATTATAAGTTATAACCTCAACATTATTTAAATTATTAGATTTTATCACCTTTTTCATAGCCTCCTTCATTTTATCTTGGTCAAACCTTCTTGTTTTTAAAGTATTTACACCAATTCCTACAATAACTTTATCAAACATTTTACTAGAAACTTCTATAACATGAAGATGACCATTTGTAAATGGATCAAAACTTCCAGCGTAAAAACCAACTCTTCCCATATTTTTATTAATCTCCTATACTATTTTTCATATAGTATATAAAATTATAATAAATATGTCAAATATAATTTTATTGAGAAATTTTAAAAATCTTTTTCGGTCCAAGTTAAACTCTGCAATTTTGAAAACTCTGTTATTCCTTTATTTCCAGATAATTTTAATGTTCTCAAAGAACCTGTTTTATTCAAATTAACTAATATATCAATATTATTTACAGTTTTTTGTACATTTCCTTCATCTAAATATGAAGCTATATTATATAAACCATTGTTAACAAGAGTTAAACTAGCTAAACTCGCCATATTTTCTAAAGCTTTAAGATAAGATTCTCTATTCCGTCTAAAGATGTTAATACTGAGTCAAATTTCCATTCTCTTCCTCCCAAAATTATGCTAGTTATATTAGTTAATTGATTTAAATAAGAACATGCACTCAAATCAGGTGCTATATACGTTCCACGTAAGTTTAAAATCTCCAGATGAATGCAACCACTTAAAGACTCCATAAAATTCAGAAATTGATTTATAGAGGGAGTAATATTTTGAAACCCGAAATCCAACGTAGTCAAGTTTTTACATATTGACACGTCAGGCATAAAATGAGTTTGATACAGTTTCAATGTTGTCAAGGAAGACGGCAACTTAAAATTGTATTGTACACCGCTGGCATAAAAGCCCTCGAGTTTATTACAACCTCTCAAGTCCAAAAAAGGATTAGAAAAAATATCCGGCGCTATCATCTGCCCCAATCCATCTCTAAAATACAAATTAGTGACTTCGCTACAGCTCTCCAATTGTCGAACCAAACCAGCGGTATAAGGAAGGAAACCACCACTTTCGGTGATATCTAACCAAGTACTAAATCTGTAACGATATTCTAAGTTGCTAATGGCTTCTTGTATTAATGTCAAATCTATATCAAAATATTCTGTTATGATTAAAATTTTAACCATAAAAAACTTGAGTTTTACCTCAAGTTTTAATATTCTTTTTTATTTATCCAAAATTTTCCAACTTCCAATATGTTTTGGCTCAAGTTCAAATTCTAATTTTTCTTTTGTTGTTGGGTGATTAAAACTTAAATAACACGCAAAAAGCGCAAGTTGCTTTCCTCTCCCTCTTGTTCCATATTTTTGATCACCTGATAAAGAATGACCTCTTGAAGCAAATTGAACTCTTATTTGATGATGACGACCTGTATGTAAATCAACTTTTACAACACTCATATCAATTTCTTCATTGTATTTTATAACTTCATATTCTAGTTCAGCAAATTTAGAATTCTTTGTTTCTTTTGTGGCAATTCTAGATGTATTTGTTCTTTCATTTTTCACAAGATAATCAGAAAAAACATCTTTTTCTTTTTCCATTTTCCCATCAACTATTGCTAAATATTTTTTGTGAAACTCGTTATTTCTAATTTGCTCAGAAAGTCTTGAAGCAGCTTTTGAAGTTTTTGCAAACACCATTATTCCACCGTGTAGGTCTATCTAACCTAT
>CANQFL010000088.1 GCA_947598785.1 uncultured Clostridia bacterium | reverse complement strand
TGATTTGCTAAAGGGAGTCGATGCCTTCTACGAAAGAAAGGAAGGTGGGGGTTTGTGGCATTTTAATAAACCAATTCCAGAACAATGGCAAATTAATTGGAAAAATTTAAAATTTATAGTTAAACCTATGGGGTTCAAGCATACAGGAATTTTTCCTGAGCAAGCAGTAAATTGGCAAATGATGGAAAATTTTATTAAAAAGTCTAATAGAGATATCAAAGTTTTAAATCTTTTTGCTTATACTGGTGCAGCTTCAATAGTTTGCTCTCTTGCTGGAGCAAGTGTAACTCATATAGACGCTAGCAAAGGTATGGTTGAAAGAGCAAAAGAGAATGCAAGATTAAACAAAATTGATAACATACGTTTTATTGTTGAAGATTGTCAAAAATTCATTGAAAGAGAAATTCGTAGAGGTAACAAATATGATGCCATTATTATGGACCCTCCAAGTTATGGACGAGGACCAAGTGGTGAAATGTGGAAGTTAGAAGATAATTTAGCAGATTTTGTTGAACTTACTAAAAAAGTTTTAAGTGATAAGCCATTATTTGTTTTAATAAATTCTTATACAACAGGTTTACAGCCAACAGTTATTGCAAACATATTGAAAAGTGTTTTTGGAAATGATGGAGTTGAGGCTGATGAAATAGGGCTGCCTACTGATGAAGGATTGGTTTTACCATGTGGAGCAAGTGGAGTTAAAGTATGGAAAAATTAAATGTTCTTTATGAAGATAATCAAATTATTGTTGTTATTAAACCACAAAATATACCTACGCAAAGTGACAATAGTGGCGATTTAGATTTACTTAACCTTGTAAAAAATTATGTAAAAGTGAAATATGAGAAAAAGGGTGATGCTTTCATAGGGCTTGTTCATAGATTGGATAGACCAACAGGTGGAATTATGGTTTTTGCTAGAAATTCTAAATCTGCAAAACGTTTATCAGAGCAATTTCAAACTCATGATGTTGAAAAAATATATTATGCAGTTGTTAATGGTGTCGTGAAAGTTAAATCTCAACATTTAGTAAATTATTTAAAAAAAGATGAAAAAGAAAACATTGTAAAAATTGTACCTATGGGAGAAACAGGCGCTAAAAAGGCAGAACTTTTGTATAATTATTTAGAAGATGATGGAAAAAATTCTCTTTTAGAGGTTAAAATTCTTACAGGGCGAAGTCATCAAATTAGGCTTCAACTTTCTAATATAGGGTATTCCTTAGTTGGTGATGTTAAATATGGAAAAGAAAAAGGTAAAACGAATAATTTAGGATTATGGGCTGGAAAACTATCATTTATACATCCTACTACAAAAGAAAAAATGGTGTTTATGGCTTGTCCTGATGTAAGCAAAGAACCATGGAAAAACTTTAAGATTGAAAAATATTTAACGCGTTAATAAGGAGAGATTATGAAAGAACGTAGTGAAATAGAAGAAAAATACAAGTGGGACTTAACAAAATTTTGTAAGAATGATGAAGAATATTATAATAAACTTTCCAAAATAGAAAAGTATGTTGATGAAATAAAAAAATATGAAAATAGACTCAAAGATGATAAAGTGCTATTAGATTATTTGAATCTTAAAATAAAAATAGAAAAAGATATAGCTTTTACTAGTTATGCTTATTATCGTAGAAGTGAAAATATGGCAGATAGAAAAGCAAATGAAATGATAGAGAAAGGAAATATAATTCTTACAAAACTTTCTACTGCTTTATCAGCTGTAGATGTAGAAATTAGTAAATTTCCATTAGTTAAGTTAAAGAAACTTCAACACTCTCCACAATTTAAAGGATTTGAACGTTATTTTGAAGAAGAAATTAGACAGAAAAAACATTCCTTATCAAAAAAAGAAGAACTCATTTTGTCACAAATAAATGAGTTTGTCGATGGCTATTCTGATTGTTTTGATAAACTTAACGATGTTGATATTAAATTTGATAAAATAGAAGATAGTAAAGGAAAATTTCATGAGTTTTCAAACTCTAAATATATGGTATTTGCAGAGAGTGAAGATAGAAAATTACGAGAGAATGCTTTTAAAGAAATAAATGGAAAACGAGGGGATTTCATAAATGTTCTATCTTCTACTTATATTAATGATGTAAAAATAGACTGCATATTAGCAAAATTAAGAAAATATAAATCTGCTCTTGAACAATCTATTTATTGTGAAGAAGCTAGTGTAGATGTTTATCGTATGCTTATTAAAAAAGTTAGGGAGCAAGTCGTTTTACTACAAAGATTTTTTGAAATTAAACGTAAAATGCTTGGATTAAATGAGTTTGCAATATTTGATACTTTTGCACCGGTAACCAAAGAGAGTAATAAAAAATTTACTTATGAAGAGGCGATAGAAATAATAAAAAAAGCCGTTAGTGTTTTAGGGAAAGAGTATGTTGACTTGATTGATAGAGCTAAAAATGAAAGATGGATTGATGTATATCCAAACAAAAATAAAGAAAGTGGGGCTTATTCAAGTGGTAATGTGGGTTACACACCTGTTGTTATGACAAATTTTGAGGGGAATTTGGAAAGTGTTTTTACGCTAGCACATGAACTTGGACACGCAATGCATAGTTATTTTTCTCATAAAGTTCAACCAATACAGACTTCTGAGTATGTTATTTTTGTTGCAGAAGTTGCAAGTAATGTAAATGAACAGTTATTGTTGAATTACCTTTTGAATAATGCAAAGACTGAAAAAGAAAAAATTTATTACTATGACCATTTTTTAAAAGATGTAAAATCTTCTATTTTTAGACAAACTATGTTTGCTGAATTTGAAGAATTTGCTCATGAACAATACGAAAAAGAAATCCCTTTATCTGCAGAATTGTTGTGTGATGAATATGAAAAACTAAATAGATTTTATCATGGAAACAAAGTTGTTCAAATACCAGAAATGAAATATGAATGGGCAAGAATACCTCATTTTTATAATAGTTTTTATGTGTATAAATATGCAACAGGTTTGATATGTGCAATTAAAATAGCAAGGAATTTGATTTCAGACCCCAATTTTGCTAAAAAGTATTTAACATTTTTGTCTTCAGGTTCAAGTAAAGACCCTATTTCTCTATTGAAAATTGCCGATTGCGATTTGACAAAAGAAAAAACTTTTGATGAAGCATTTGATGTATGTAGGGGTTATATTGAAAAATGGGAAAAATTATTAAATGAATAAATATAAAAATTATGAATAAATATACAATAAAAAGCAGAGATTTTCACTCTGCTTTTTGTATCTCAAGTTGTCATGATTTAACGATTATTTTTTGCTATGAGATACCCTATTGCAAAAAAAAG
>CANQFL010000087.1 GCA_947598785.1 uncultured Clostridia bacterium | reverse complement strand
GGGATGTAGCTCAGCAGGTTAGAGCACCACCCTGATAAGGTGGGGGTCGGTGGTTCGAGTCCACTCATCCCAACCAAAAAAAGTGCCTAGAAAATAGGCACTTTTTTGTTTTTTTTATGAATTGCAATTTAATTTAAAAATTCGAAATGGTATAAAACCTTTTCAAATGGTATAAACATTTTTAATGTTTTTTGTAAATTTTTAAGGAGTAACTAAAATTATATTTTCAAATTTAAACAACTAACTTTGACTGACTAATTCTAACTAATAACTAATCAAATGGTATAAAAATGGTATAAACATTTTTACATCTCAAAATCCTTTTCTTTTTTTCTTTTATTTTTCTTTTCTTCTTCTATGTTCTCATCTTTAAACACTTCATTTATCTTGCTAGATAAATCCAGCGCAGGATTGTTTTTCATGGTAAGATAAATTTCTGTTGTGCTTGCTTTTGAATGGCGCAACATTTTTTGAATATCATATATACTCCAATTATTATCTCTTAAAACATCGCCAAAAGTATGTCTTATAGCGTGAAAATGAATTCCGCAATTTTGTAAACCATTGTCTTTTAAAAATCTGTCAAGCAGAGTTCTTGTTCCATAATAAGTTCGCATTTGTCCTTTTTCATTGCAAAAAACAAAGTTATTTGCGGTTGTAAAAGGAATTTCCTTTTCTTGTTTAGATTGATATTTTTTCCAATTTCGCAAAGTTTGAATAAGGGCATTGTTCATTGGCAATTTTGTTTTAGAGCTTTTTGTTTTTGGATTAGATAGGATAGTGTGCTTATCAATTCTATTTCCTTCATCATCATATTTAACTTCCAATGTGATAGCGTGTTCAACATTAAGGATATTGTTTTTAAAATCAATGTCTTTCCATCGCAAACCCAACAGTTCGCCTATTCTTAACCCACTATAATATGCGGTTAGGCAAAGTGATTTTAAGAATTGATTATTGTCTAGGGCTTCAAAAAACTTTTTTCTATATTCTGGCCTTATGGCTTTGTATTGTTCTTCTTGTTCGAGTACATTTTCGTTTTCTTTTTCTTTAATATTGATTGAAGAAATAGGGTTGTATTCAACATATTTTTCCACAACAGCAAAATCATAAAACTGCTTTAAAAGATATTTTGTCTTGCGTTTTGGGTCTTTGCCTTTAATTTTTTTCAAAAGTTTATTAATGTCAGTAATGTCCACTTGCAAAATTTCTTTATTTTTCAGTTCTGGCTCTATATGATTTCTATAATTTATCATTATATTTTCAAATGACCTAGATTTCACTGTGGGCTGCTTATAGTTAATTAACCAATATAGTATAAGATTGCAAATATTTTTATTAAATGTATCTGGATTAAGAATTTTCTTTTGTTTTACTGCCTTTTGTATGGCTTCATTTGCTTCTTCTTCCGAATTTCCATAATAAACTTGTTTTCTTATGCGTTTGCCTTCTTTATCTCTCCCAAGGTCGGCAACACCTATAACTTTTCCATATTTATTTTTATAAACGCTGCCTAAACTTCTATATTTTTTATCTTTTTTCTTTCTAGCCATAGATATCTCCATTTGTATTATTTTTCATTTGCCACATAACAAATGCGACAATGCTAACACTTTTTTTGTGTCCATATTTTGATGATGGAAAATCTTTGGAATTCATAATTTCTCTAACTTTGTCCCTGCCAAGTCCTGTAATTTGCATAATATCTTGCAAATCGAGATAATCTTTTTTATACTTTTGTGCTAGACGGTTTGTTTCAATAGAAATTAATGTTTCCAATTGCAAATCATTTTTCATTTTTTAACCTCGTTCCTGTGTTTTGTAAATCTATTTAGTTTTCTATTATTGCAACTTTAAATATGGGTATAATCTTTCCGCAATTCGCTTTATCATAATTGGTGGTACACTCATTCCGCAAACAAATCCCATTTGGTCTGGTGCTTCGTTTATAAATTTAAAATCTTGCGGGAATGTCGAAACGCTTAACATATCTTGCTTGGATAAAAAGTTTTTAGTGTCCCACCTAATTAAATTTGCTCTTGCTGTGAGAGTTGGCGAAATTTTGTCATCATACACAAAGCAATAATTAAAAAAAGACGCCTTGCCTCGCAATCTTAAACTTGCATTTTCTAAATTTCTCTCGCCATATTTAGCGTTCTCTGCAAGTTTTTCAACCCATTTGGGTAAGGGTAGTCCTTTTTTACTTTTTATTTCTTTAAATAAGATTGGTTTATAATTAAATGCCATATTGATTTTGTCTAAATCAATATCTAATTTTGTTGCTATGAAGAATATTCTATGGCGTGCTTGTGGTATGCCCATAAATTCGCCTTTTAACAACCAATGCTTAACTTTATATCCAATTTTTTTAAAACTAGCATAAATTCTTTGAACATATTTCCAAGCATTTCCCTGTGTTAAACCTTCCACATTTTCCATAACAACAAATTTAGGTTTTAATTTATCTACCGTTTCAATGAAAATGAAGGGTAGGTCATCAAGCGTTTGTTCTTTTTGTCCCTCTTTAAACTTTTTCAATTTTCCCCAAGTTGCTTCTCGTTTTCCGCAAATTGAAAATGTTGTGCAGGGTGGACTGCCATCTAAAATATCCAAGTCAAACAATTCTTTTGGTAGTTCGTTGTTAGGTGTATTGTTAAATTCTCGTATATCCATAAGAAAATTGTATTTTGGATTGTGATTTAACTTGTAAATGTTATTCATTCTTTTGTCTATCTCTAAACAACCTATAACATCATAACCTGCAAGTTTATATCCCATAGTAGAGCCACCACCACCTGCAAAACAACTAAACACTTTTAATCCATTTTTTTGTGGATAATCTTTAAAACTCCACAACCAATCGTTGCTTTTTATTGCTTTATATTCTTTAAATTCATCACCCAACTCATCAAAAATTGATAGTTGTTGCATAGTTTAATCCTTATTCCATTTCATCTTGGTGTTTTTTCTTCATTTTCTTTAAATCTTCAAGCATTTTTTTGTTTGTTATTTCTTGTTGTTGTTTTAGATAACCAAGTAATGGTATGCTAGTTTCGTCTATTTCATAGACAAGTCCACAACCACAACTAAACATTTGTCCGCCGCACGCAGGGCAGCGTTCAATGTCGCAATTTGTTAAATGCTTTTGCCCAACTTTGCACGCACAATCTGGGCATAAACTATCTTTTGTAATTCCCTCGTTCCAAACACCGCCTTCACTTCCAAATAAGATTGGATTATAAAGTTTGCCTTTAATAAGGTATTGAACATCGCAATTTTTTTCTGGTATTTTTTCTTTTTTCATTTTACATCTCGCTTTCATATTCTCGCCTAAAAGA
>CANQFL010000086.1 GCA_947598785.1 uncultured Clostridia bacterium | reverse complement strand
CATAAAGTTAGGCATAAATTGATAATTTTTTAGGTTGTTTTTGAAAAATATCAAAACGCTATATGTCAGTAATTTAGGGCGATTTAGCAATTTGTTTTTGTGTAAAACTCCAATTTTATGGTAGCAATCTGATAAGGTGGGGGTCGGTGGTTCGAGTCCACTCAAGCCAACCAAATGTCAACCCATAAACACCCATTGATTTTGACACGATTTCTAATAACCAATGGTGTTGCAAAGTGGATTGAACCAAAATTATAAAAACGACCTTGTGGTCGTTTTTTTGTTGTTAGAGAAGTTTAAGTTACATTTTTTAAGCCAAATTAAAGAAAATTTTAACAATTACAAAAATTATGATAGGAAAAAATAATTTTTTGTGTTATAATCATTTTATGAATAAAAATGTCATTATTTGTGGAGACACAGTAGAAGAACTTAAAAAAATGCCTGACGAGTCTGTTGACTTGATTTTTGCTGACCCTCCTTACTGGATGAGAGTGGAAGGCAAACTGCAAAGAGTTAATGGCAATGATTATGACGGCTGCGATGATGAATGGGATAACCAGTTTAAAACATTAGAAGACTACGAAAACTTTACATACGAATGGTTAAAAGAATGCAAAAGGGTTTTAAAGAAAGATGGCTCTATTTGGGTTATAGGCGGAATGCAATGCATCTACACCATTGGTTATATAATGCAAAAGTTGGGATATTGGTTTATAAACGATGTTATTTGGTTTAAGAAAAATCCTACGCCTAACTTTAAAGGAACAAGATTAAACAATGCTCACGAAACATTAATTTGGGCAGTAAAAAGCAAAACCGCTTCCTACCACTTTAATTATAAAACAGCAAAAGAGTTAAATCTTGATACCGTCAGCAATGAAGAATTCTCCAAAGGGACCAGAAAGCAAATGGGCTCTGTTTGGAAAATGTCTTTGTGTCAAGGCGAAGAAAGAATAAAGGATGAAAACGGAAACAAACTACACTCCACTCAAAAACCCGAGGAATTGCTATATAGAATAATAGCCATTTCAAGCCAAGTTGGGGATCTTGTCCTTGATCCTTTTGGTGGAACAATGACAACTGGTGCTATGGCAAAAAAATTGGGAAGAGATTATATTTGTATAGATAATAATAAAGTTTACTGTAACTATGGCAAAGAAAGACTTAAGAATATTGTTCCAATAATAAATGATGTGGCATTAGCAACCTTTGATAGAAAACCACCAAAAGTAACTTTTACGGAAATGATAGATGCGGGCTATTTTGAAGTTGGTGAAAAACTTTATTATAACGATAAAGCGTATTTGTTCCTAACCAAAGAGGGAAAAGGACAAAAGAAAGACGGTTCTATAACAGATATTCATTCAGCCATTGGGCAAGTAAAAAACAATTCAGAAACCAGATTGAATGGTTGGGATTACTGGACAGTAATGAGAAACGGTCGTTTTACACCTATAAACGACATAAGAAAAAAATATTTAAAGGAAGTTAAAAATTATGAATGAAATTAAAGATATTTTAACAGATTCCATTGCACAACTTATTCAAAATTCTTCTACACCTGGCAGAATTAAAAAATTGGAAAAGAAACACAATGTTAAATTACACTTTATTCCGTATAGATATAGGATTTTTGGCGGAATCCTTCAATCTATGAACATTCAATTTGGCAATTTTATTGAAAAAGTTATGGATGAAGTGATAAGGAACAACCCAAATAATGAAATCATAGAAAAATATTCTGGCAAAAAGAGCAACAAGTTCCATTTGAGTAAAAAATCTGATGCATTGATTGATGCCTACATTTCAAAATGCCAAACTACAAATATGACTGATGTTGAATTGCAACAAGCATACGAAGGTCTGTTAAAAGAAGTTAAGAATAATGAACTTTCTGAAACAAGCAACATAGAAGAATTTAAGCACGATGTGGATGTTCTTTTTAGAGATAAAAGCACAGATACATATTATTATATGGAAATCAAATACAATGACGATCACGACTCTGGTAAATTTGTAGATATTAATCGTAAATTGTTAAAAACATACGCCTATCTGCAAAGAGAATTGGGCGATGTTACATTGAAACCAATTCTATTCTATTTCACCAACAAAAAGATGAAAGGAAACATTTATCTACCCGAGCAGACATCAATCTATAGAGGGAAAAGGTTTTTTAATGACTTTACTAAAATCAAATATGAAGATATGGATAACTATATGAAAAACATTAGCGAAAGTGATGAAACAAAGAAAATTTTTGATGATTTGTATAATAAAGTTGTCCACGGCAATAAGGATTAAAATTATTAAAAAGCAACGCCAAAAGCGTTGTTTTTTTTGTTGCAGAATCACAAAAAAGGGGTATCGGTGTATAATATTGTGTAGACAAGCAAAACACTTTGTTTACATCTGAGCAGTTAAGATGGCATTGCTCCACATAAGATTGAGTCCTCTCTAAAAAAAACAAGGTGTTGATTTTTAGAGAGTTTTTTACGCACCAACAAATTTCTGTTAGGTGTGTTTTTTATTCACCTAACTACTGGGAGGAATAAAAATGAATTTAGAAATCTTTGATGTCAATCTATCAGACGAACAAACGCTTAATCTTATAAGAGCATTTAGTGGATTCAATCTTTTGGAAGACTTAATTGGGCATTTAAAAAAGGTGGGTTAAATTATGATAAATCAACCCATTGCTTTCTTATTCTTGATAATTATTATGTTCATTTTCGGCGTAATTGCTTATGTTAAAAATTGATATTTTTGACAATGGTTGTATCTTAACTCATAGGCATTACTTCCCAACAAGATATAAACCAAAAAGGCAATATATGAGAGCCAAAAGGACAAAGACGAATGAACTAATGACTGTCAAGGAGTATAATAGAAAAAAAGAAAAAGCAAAAATTAAATTTTTGTCATTAGATTTGAATCCTAACAACTGCCTATTCCTTACATTGACAATAGCAGACAAAAAATATGATAAGATTGAGATGTTGAATGAAAAATTTAAAAATTTGAAAGACCAAATACGAAAACAGACACATTGCGAAATGTTGGTAATAAAAATTTTTGAATTACAAAAAGAAACCAAAAATTTACATATACACGCCATTCTTCAATTCTCAAAGAACTCTAAACTAATAAGTAAACAGATAAACAACGAGTGGATTGCAAAACATTGGAATTTAGGAACTCAATGCAAAATTATGCGAGTTTACGATGTCTATCCCCTTTTACTTTATCTTGTTAAAAGGTTAGACGAGGAAATCATTTGTATAGATGAAGACGAGAATTTAGATTACAATATGCGTAGAACTCCGTTCGTAAAAGG
>CANQFL010000085.1 GCA_947598785.1 uncultured Clostridia bacterium | reverse complement strand
TATTATTTTTAGAATTTCAAATGACGATTCCCAAAACATAAAACTTAAAAATGCAGAAGATTATTCAAATCTTTGCGAAGAAATTTGCAATAAAAAAGAGCAATCCTCTTATGGTTCGGATTGTTCCTCTTTGGTGCACCAAGTCAAAACTAAATTGAACCCTCAATTTAGTTTTGTTTTTTATAGCTTATAACTTAAAAAACAGCATTACTATCATTTTGAAAATTTATTTTTGAAGATTTTCAGGCTTAATCCTAAAGATTTTTGTATTGTGGCAAATGTTTTGCTTTCATCATTAATTTGCTCTCCATGAGACACTTTGCTTCGCAATTTGTAACAATCCGAAAAAACTTTTTTATCTGAGTTATAACTTTGAGAATATTTTTGTATAAGTAAGTTACATTTTTTTATGACGCTATTTTCTTTTTCAAAACTAACAAGTTCTTCAAAAAAAGTTTTATCTTTTTCATCAAAATTTTGGGATCTTTCGCATTTATTAATTAATTCTCTTATTTCCATATTGGCCATGGTTTCAAAAATAATAGAAATAATCATTGCTTGTATCGACAAATCATGAGCATGTCTATATAATTCATATAACTTTAATATCCGAATACTTTCTTCGCAAAATGAGATGTTTAAATCTTTTAAGTGTTCGAATTTGTATTTATGATTAGTGGAAAATGTTATGTCTGCGTAGATAGATTGTTGAAAATTTTGATCCCTATCGTATTCATTAAAAAAGTCTTTTTCGATTTCGAAGATTTCTAATCCATTATAATTGTTAAAGTAATCATGATTGCTAAAATAAAATTGGTTGGGTTCCAATGATTTCATTCTTTGAGTTAAATGACTTTTTTGTTCTTCAAAATCAATAACCTTTAAATCAAATGGATACTGTTCAATATTCAATAAATACAATAAAGCAATATATAGTTGTTTGCCTTTTTCAAAAGCATCATTTTGATTCACAAAATTTCCCAACACAAACTCAAAACTATCATCTTCATTATATCTATAAACACATTTTAGATTATTTTTTTCATACAAAGTATAAACATCTCCGATTTTGTATGAGTTTACTGGTTGAACATTAAATTTGATTCTTGCAACAAACATGTTTACTCCTTTTCTTTACTTTGTATTTTTGTGTATATAATTAAAATTACCAATGTATTTTTTAACTGCTATATCTAATTGTTCTTTATTTAATCCTTTAAATTCATCATCAATATCGTATCTCAATATATATTTCTGATTAATTGTTTTTTGTTTCCTGTGGCATACAGTTACAATATTAGATTTTGATTTTATATTTAAGAATTTAAAAACATCATTTACACTGTTGAATTGTTTTACAAAATTCATTGATTCAATATCATAAACATTAATTTGTGGATGTTCTTTCGATTCATAATTGATATTGCCTAAATAACTTAAAATTTTGTCTTTTCTATCCAAATCATTTAATAATTTAAATTCGTCATCTCTATCATATCTTAAAATGTATTTATTCATCAAAGTTTTTTGTTTCCTTTGACATACGCTACTCGCATTTCCATGTGAAGTAATCTTCAAATCACTACACAAATCGGTAAGACCACTATAACTTTTGACAAAATCTCCATTAATTGAATAAACATTTATAATTTTATGAAGAGTGGTACAATTGGGGCACTTTTTTCTATCGTTAAGTTTGTCTTTCCATTCATAACCACATTTATGGCATTTCCAATATACTTGTTTAAAGCTGTTGCAGTGAATTTTGTTCGGTTTAATTTTGTTTTTTGTAAAATCCCAATCTACTAACAATTCAGGTTTTTGAGATTCAAAATCATTAAATCCCTCCAAAACCTTTTTGCCAGCACAATAAGGACATCCCATTCCTTTAATTTTGTTTTCTACACTACATTTATAAGAATGCCCTAATTTGCATATCCAAAAACACTGAGTCCTTCCACCACCATATACTTCTGAAGGGGCTTTTACATTATTTTTGTAATCCCATTCAGATAAAAGATTAGGATATTTTGTTGCCAAATCATTTACGCCGGCTTTAACTTTTTTTCGTGCACAATAAGGGCACCCTTTACCCAAATATCTTTGCTTTGGTGTTGTATAAAATTCTTGCCCACATTTTGAACATACCCAATAAAATTTTTGCGAAGAACCATAAGGAACAAAGTCTGGTTTAATATTGCCATTTTTTGAGAAATTCCATTCTGGTACTATGCTTGGATTTTTTTCAGCAATGCTATTTTCCCTAACAAAGAACATATACTGCTCTCTTATCTGCATTCCGTCTCTAATTATATCAACATCAATTTTTTTATCAATTTTTAATTTTTGTAAAATAGATAAGAATAAACACCTAAATTCATCCGAGTCATAGTTGTCTTTAATAAATAGGTCAGCATGATTTTCTGCCGTTTTGCCTTTATGTATCTCGTTTATAACAATAATATTTATGCCAATCTTAGATAGTTCAGCCTTTTTATTATCATCATAACTTGCTTTACTTTTATGATAATAATAACCATTATATTCAATGCCAACATTTATTTGGGGAATAAAAATATCAATTTCATATTTGTTATTAAGTTTATATCTATTTATTGCATCCGGGAATATTTGCTTTAAATAGAAGTAAATGGCTTGTTCTGGGAATGATGTTTGCAATGAGCTTGCACATTTTTGACAACCTTGACCTGCAACTCTTAATTTAACACTTTTTAAGTAATCTTCATGCCCATATTCACATTTCCAAAATACAACTTGATTACTATGTGATGTTACTTCATCTGATTTGAATTTGTTTTTCTCACTCCATGTTTTTGCAATATCTGGATACTTGCTTTGTAGGTCATTATAACCTTTTAAAACTTTTTGATTAGCACAATAGGGACAACCCGAATGTTTGTCAGTTCTATTTGAAATAATAGCATTATAAATTCCATTACATTTTTGACACTCCCAAGTTACATATAATTTGCTTTGAGGCATTACATCATTTGGAGTAATTTTCTTTATTTCACATTCAATCCATTCTTTAATTAATTCAGGATTTGTGTCTGCTAAAGATCGTCCCTTTTTCAATCTAGACTTTATATTTTCAATTCTTCTTAAATAATCTGTGCACTTTTTGCATGCTTTAAATTTTGATTGCAAAACATCTTGAGGTCTTTGTAAAAAAGATACTCCACATCTTGAACATTTCCACCAAACTTTTAAATGTGCACCACAAGTAAGAACTCTAGGGTCATAACCTAATTCTGTATTTTTTTCTGAATTCCATAAGTTAAAGAGTATATCATTATCAATTATATATTTCTTATTTGTCAT
>CANQFL010000084.1 GCA_947598785.1 uncultured Clostridia bacterium | reverse complement strand
ACATCCACTGAAAATGTTTGTTCCAGCAAATAAAACAAAAATAAAAATAAACAAAATTGGTATTGTTTTTTTCATTGCCCCTTCTTTGTCTAAAATTTAATCAAATTTATAATATCACATTATGCGTTTTTTTACAACAAATTTTTCAACTTTTTTCATTTTTAGTCAATTTTTATTCTAAATAATTTCCTATTTACTCTTTTATGATAAAAAATTAAAAAAATTGTATTTTCATTTTATTTTTTTAAAGTTATGTGGTATATTAGAAAATATGAATATTTAATTATTTCACTAAAACTTATTTGAGGTGTTTATGTTAGAATTAAAAAATGTTTCAAAAATTTATTCCACAAAAAGTGGTGATGTCCATGCTCTCGACAACATCAACCTCTATTTTCCTGAAACAGGAATGGTGTTTATTACTGGAAAAAGTGGCTCTGGAAAAACAACCCTTTTGAACTGCATTGGTGGTTTAGATGATTATGAAGGTGAAATCATAATCAAAGGTAAAAGCACTTTGAATTTCAGCCGTTCAGATTTCGACAGCTACAGAAATACATACATAGGTTTTATTTTCCAAGAATACAACCTCCTTGACAGCATGACCATCGCAAAAAATATAAGTTTAGCTAATGAACTTCAGGGAATTAAAGACTCCGAAAACACTATCAAAGACCTTCTTAAAAAAGTTGACTTGGAAGATGTTGAAAACAGAAAACCTCAAGAACTTTCTGGTGGACAAAGGCAAAGAGTTGCTATCGCCCGTGCGTTAGTTAAAAATCCTTCAATAATCATGGCTGATGAACCAACCGGCGCTTTGGATACTGAAAATGGACTTCAAGTTATTGGGCTTTTGAAAAAATTATCAAAAGAAAAACTTGTCATTGTCGTTTCTCATGACTTGGAACTCGCAAATAAATACGCCGACAGAATAATCAATCTCAAAGACGGCAAAATTGAAAGTGACATCACAATCGGTGTTGATGAAAACAATGACAGAAATATTGCCACCAAAAGCACAAGTGTTGCCATAAAAAGAGGAGCTGACCTTACTAGAGAAGATTTAGCAAAAATCAAACAGGCAGTTAAACATAAAAAAGATGTTTTCGTTTCAGACAATATAAACGTTGTAAAAAAAGAAACTATTATCGAAAACAAAAAAGTCTATGATGATGTATCTCCATTCTTAAAAACTCACATGGGATTTTGGGATACAATAAAACTTGGACTTAACACTTTAAAAACTAAAAAAATTAGATTGATTATTACTGTCATTCTTTGCGCAATTGCTTTCTCCGTGTTTGGAATTTTTGATGCTATGGCAATTTATGATGAAACAAGATTGACTGCTAATACAATAAATTCTTCAATCACCCCTTCCACTGTCATAACTCCACAAATATTGGAAGCAAACGGAAGTTCACCTTATAGCATAAATGTAAATGATTCTTTACTTGAAAACCTTTCTATTCAAACAGGCTTTAATTACAAAGGTGTATATAATTCATATTATTTTGGAACACAATCTCCTGTAGAACTTTCAAATAATAGCATTGTTTGTAAAATTAGCAAATATTATTATTACAAAAAACTTAATGGCGCTGTAGAATTTAATCAAGATGACTTAAATGCTTATGGCTTTAATGTAAAATATGGTCGTTTGCCAGAAAATTATCAGGAAATCGCAATAACCGAATATTTTGCAAATTGTATGGTTAACTGGTACTATACTTATAAAGATAATGAAGGTAATCCAACTTATTTAAAAGATTTAGAAGTCCTTGTTAATCATATTCAAGATGACACCTCTCCTATTTATCTAACTTTAGGAACTAATGACAGTAAATTTGCCTACAAAATCGTTGGAATTATTGATGTTGGGGCAATCAATAAAAAATTTAATGTTTTATTGAATGATTATGATGAGGGAACACCTATTATCCAAAATGAATATTTGAATTATATAACCAATAGTTTTAATTTGTATGGCTTCGTTAAACCTGGTTTCTCAACTTATTCAATGCAACAATACAATACCTTAAACAAATATATCAACAAATCATTCGCATATCAATTTACAAACAAAGACAAAACACCTCAATTTACAGAAACATACACAAAAACTAAAGAAAACTTTTATAATTTTGAAGATTTAAAAAATTTCCAAACTTTTATTAATAAAGATATTCAAGATGAAAACGGAAAAACAAATTTATATCTTTTTATAAAAAATGTAAAAAGTGATGAAACTTCTTTAGAAGATTTTGAAGAAAAAACTTCTCTTGAAGGAAATGAGGTTTTGTTAGATATAAAACAATTTGAAGAATTTTATGGTGACCATTTGGCATATTTGAAAAATGTAGCAGAAAGCACAAGTGAATCGACTGATATCAAAATAAGTACATTATCCACATATCCTGCTGAAATCAATAATCAATTAAATATCATTAAGGGTAAATACACTACAAAGGAAAAATTAGAGGCCTTAAAAGATATTATCTTTGAATTAAATGCAATTCAAACATATATTGACAATGTTTACCATGTTCAAAGAACAAACAGT
Organism: uncultured Clostridia bacterium; assembly: GCA_947598785.1. Lineage (GTDB taxonomy): Bacteria > Bacillota > Clostridia > Christensenellales > UBA1242 > Caccovivens. The sequence continues at coordinate 791 of CANQFL010000084.1, read as the reverse complement.
GTTCTTGAAAGGGAATTAGTTGCAAAAAAATTTGATACAAGTCGCTATCAACCTGGAACTACAAATCCTGTGGAAGTTAAAATTGATAACAACACTTTCAAAATAGTTGGTTTCTATACAGGAATTTCAAATTTAAATGCAAACTCTTCAATAATATTAAGCACTGCTGGTATGTCAAACCTTGGCATTAACACCATGCAGGGTAATTATTCAAGCATAATTGCAACAAACACAGGTAGAGGAAATGTAAACGCTCTAAGCAAATTATTCCTTTCAAAAGTTGGCTTCTCATTTATTCCTCAAAACAATGCTATATCAATGGTAAAACTTAACAGTGATTTCTTCTCAAATCTATCTCTTCTGTTCTTAATTGTTTCAGCTGTTTTCGCATTATTTAGCATTGCAATGTTTTCAAATTCAATTTCTTCAAGCATCAAAAGCAAATATGTTGAAATTGGAATTTTGAGAGCATTAGGTGCAAGAGGAAGTGACATTTTCAAAATGTTTTTAATTGAAGTGCTTGCGATAGCATTGATAAATGTTGTTTGTGCAAGTGTTGTTGCAGGTGTTGGTTGCATTTTTGTGAATATGTTTTTAGCAAATTATCTTGGACTTTATATTCCACTTGCCTCTTTTGGAGTGCGACAAGTGCTTGTAATATTGGGGCTTAGTGTTGCAGTCGGCATTATTTCTGCAAGTATTCCACTGATTTCAGTATCAAAACAAAAACCTGTCGAAACAATCAGAAAAGCATTTTAAAAAATATGGACAAATTGTCCATATTTTTTTGA
>CANQFL010000083.1 GCA_947598785.1 uncultured Clostridia bacterium | reverse complement strand
AATCCTTTGTCAACACTTTTTTCAAAATTTTTCATCTTTTTTTAACTTTTTTTATTTTTATCTCGTACACCTTGCCTCATATTCGCTTTTTTCTGCTAGTTTCCATTAAAAAAAGAGCAAAACTTGCTCTTTTTTTATATAATCAAATTATAATTATTCAGCATCCCAAGCAGTTAAATCTGGTAAATTAGCTGTTGTTCCAGTATAAATTTCTGCTAATTGATAACTATATATAGCATCTTCTCCTTCACCCCAAACTTGATTAACTTCACATTTTGTTAAATCATAATCAGTATAATATAATTTACAATCTATAGGTGTATTTCCTTCAGCAGTCCCTGAAACTTTAAATCTAACATTACTACCATTCTCAACATAAATTGCATTAAAATCTTCACCTAAATCATCTGTAGTGGTTAAACTACTAATAATTTGTTGAATCATTTCGTCATTGGTCACAGCTTCAACCATAGATAAAATACCCGACAATGTAGAATCTTCACTATCAACAGAAGATTTAGATTTAGTTTCGCCTATTTCATAATAAACATCATTATCTTTTATATAGCACCTAATAATTGAACCTGTTGAAGTTTCTTCATCTTCTGTAGCAAAATAATCAACTGATTCATCTAAATAAATATTAGCTTCTTTAATTTTTCCTTCTTCATAAAGAATAGTCACTTCTATATAAGTTTTATCATTCATTGTTGCAAAATAATGAATATTTTTTCCACTAAAACTAGATTTTAAATCATCTTCTGTTCCCTGTTCTCCATCTTTGCCATTTTCTATATAAGTTTTAAAATCTTCTTGTGAAATAGTATTTGCATTTGCAAATTCATCAGGATTTCCACAACAACCCGAAAAAGCAATAGCTCCAAATAAAACAAATACCAAAGCAAGTGATGTAATAATTTTTTTCATAAATACCTCCTACTTTTAAAATAACATAACGAAATAAACATTGTCAAATAAATTTTGAATGAATTAAAAAATAATTTTTATTATTTTTTAAAGCCTCTTTTTTTCATTTCATTAATACAAAATTCAACACTTTGTTCAAGATTTTGGTTTGTTGTATCAACGACAATAGCATCTTTTGTTTTTACGATTGCACCATGTTCTCTGTGAATATCTTTAAAATCTCTATCTTTAAGTTCTCTTAAAACATCTTCAAATTGGACATCATTTCCCATAGCCCTTTGTTGTTCAAATCTTCTTAAAGCCCTAACATTTTCATCAGCAGTACAGAAAAATTTGTAATTAGCTTTAGGAAGAACAAAACTGCCAATATCTCTGCCCTCCATAACAATATTATTTTTTTGAGCAAATTCTCTTTGAAGTTTTAAAACTTTTTCACGAATACAAACGAAAGGAGCGATTTTAGCAGTTAATTCGCTACATTTTTCAGTTCTAATATATGGAGTATGGTCAATGCCATTGACACGAATATGTTGCACCCCATCAATAAACTCAATCTCCACATGAATTTGATTAGCGAATTTTTCTATATATTTTTGATTAATCTTATTTTCATCACAATGTAAATATTCGAAAGCACAGGCAATACCACGATAAATAGCACCTGTATCAAAAACTTTAAAACCAAGTTTTTTTGCTAGAGCCTTAGCGATAGTACTTTTCCCACTACAAACATAGCCATCAATAGCAATATTAATAAAGTTGTGATTATTTATTTTTTTAGTTATGATTTCATAACAATAATCTACAGTTTGTTCAAAAGACATATCTGAATTATCAACAATAACACTTTCATTTGTAGGCATAAGTTTACCAATTTTTTTGCTAGAGTCACGTTCATCTCTTTCTCTAAGAGCAGAAAGGACATCAGAAAGTTTAATTTTATTATCTTTTTTCTTTAATTCAAGCCAACGTCTTTCGGCACGTATTTTTTCATCAGCAGTCAAAAAAATTTTCACATCAGCATTAGGCATAACGACAGTGCCAATATCACGACCTTCCATAATGCAGTCATTTTCTTCAGAAAATTTTTTAGCAATTTGAAGGTATTTATCTCTTATTTGAGGATAAGCCGAAATAATACTTGCAAGTTGGCTTATATCTTCGGTACGAATATAAGGAGTTACATTTTCTCCATTAAAAAAAACGATTTGGTTTTCATCTTGGAACTCAACTTTAACATCAGCCATTTTCAAGAATTTATTGATATTATCATCATTAACATCTTTAAAGCCAAGGTTTTTAAAACCAAAGGCAAAGCATCTAAAAATCGCACCTGTATCGAGCATTTTTAAATTTAATTTTCTAGCAAGAACCTTAGTTAGTGTAGATTTTCCACTTCCGGTAAAACCATCAATAGCAACATTAACCATAATATTCTCCTTTTTTATAATTTTAGAAATCGCAAACAAATTTGTCAAATGATTTATAATTTTTTAACAAATTAGTCAAATTTTCCATAAAATTCTTGTAAATAAAGGTCAATAAAAGATTTAAGAAAATTAACTTTTCTTTTTGCCAAAGCTTTAGCTGATTTAGTATTCATATTTTTATCAAGCCTAATAAGTTTATTATAAATATGATGAATAGTTGAAGCATCTATATTAGAACCTTCTGCATATTCAGTTTGAGTAAGAGGAGTTTCAGGAACAAAAATAGGTTTTTTACAGTTAAAATCATATTTTAAAGCTCTAACTAACCCCATAGCACCAATAGCGTCAAGATTATCAGCATCTTGTAAAATTTTACTTTCAATATCTTTGACAGCACAATTTTCTTTACCAAACTTATATTCTTCATGGTGCTCTACAGCAAATAAAATATGAGTTTTTTGTTCGTTAGAAATATTTAAATCTTTAATAAGTTCTTCCACGAATGGTAAACTTTCTTTTGGTGAAACATATCTTCCTTGTTTAGTTTGCAAAATTCTGTGAATATCATGAACAAAGGCACTAACTGCAATAACAACCAAATCCCCACCCTCTTTTGATTGAAGGTAAATTGCATAATTTAAAACTCTTTCTAAATGGTCAATATTATGTCCACTAGTATCATTACAAAAAAGATTATAAACCTTTTCCTTTAGTTTTTCTATACATTTTTGATAATCTTCCATGAAATTCCTTTCTTATTTAAATAAAATAATTAAATAATATATACAATTCTTTTTTAATGTTATCATACATAATAAAATAAGTCAATTTTTATAAATAAAAAAAATAAAAAGATAAAAATTTAAAATTTTTGCAAAATTTCTTGACAAATAAAACAAATTATAATAAAATGTTTGAGCATGGGTGTTTAAGACGGAGTGTGGCTCAGTTGGTAGAGCGCGCGGTTTGGGACCGTGAGGTCGGGGGTTCGAGACCCTTCAC
>CANQFL010000082.1 GCA_947598785.1 uncultured Clostridia bacterium | reverse complement strand
CAAATTTTTTATAATTATAGCAAGTTCAAAGGAGAAAGTCAATGATTAAAGAAGAAGTTGGCAAGCGAATAAAAGAGTTGCGACAAAAGAAAGGACTCAGTCAAGAAGAATTTGCCTTTCGTTGCGATTTAGATAGAACATACATAACAAGTTTGGAAAGAGGAAAACGAAATGTGTCCTTAACAAACTTAGAAAAAATAGCGAAGGCTTTTGACATGACACTAAGCGAATTTTTTGATTTTGGAGGGAAAAATAATGAATGAACAAAAAATTGAAGAAATTTACAACATGATAGTTGAATATTACAATAAATTTCTTAAGGTTCAAAATGTAAAACTGCCAAATCTAAAAATAAAAGGGAAATATACCAAAGACGCCTTAACCTTGATTTATTTAGCCCAAGACTATCCCAACACTAAAACCATAAGTAAATCTGAGCTTACGCGCTTTATACAACAATATTATCCAGATGTCAACGATGTACAGCAGGCAAGACATTTAGGAGCACAAAAAGGTTGGTATATTGGTTCGGGAACCAGAAATGATAATATTTCTACACTTAATCCAGGAGACTACAAACTTATATCATTGGAAGTGGCATATCCCGGCTTTACAGGCCAAAAGAGGATTGAAAATGTAACAGGAGATTTTTGGGAAGATTTGAAGCGAGCTTATAATTATAGATGTGCTACTTGTGGATCAAAAGAAGGAGAACCAAATTATAACTGGCCAGAAACGATAACCAAATTACAAAAAGGACATATGGATCCTAATAAACCATTGGAAGAAGGTAATATTATTCCACAATGTGAAAAATGCAATCGCGCAGATAGAAACTATTGGGTATATGATTCGAAAGGAAGAGTTGTTAAAATTGCAAATGCAAAAGTTATTGATAATTGCTCATTAGATATTCAAAAACAGATTTATGAAAGATTGGCTAAAAAATTTAAGACAAAAAATAAAAAGAGTGATCAGGATTGATCATTCTTTTTTAAAGCATTTATAATATTTTTGGCAATTCTTTCAACTACTGGCACCGCCACCGAATTTCCAATTTGTTTATAAACTTGTTTCTCATATTTGTCAGGAAATTTATAATCTTCAGGGAATCCTTGTAATCTTGCACATTCCCTTGGTGTTAACAATCTTATTGAATAATCATCTTTAAAAAATGGTATTCTTTCAAATCGGCTACCCATAGCAGCTAAAAGCGTCGGGCATATACCAATTGGCCCCTTAGAGATTCCCCAGTCTGTAAATCTATAAATATAGTCTTTTTGTACAGTTTCAAAAATTTGTTTGGCTTTCCAATGGTTATCCAAGTAATATTTATCTGGCATTTTCGTTTTTTCAAAAAAATCAAAAGCTGTCTTCTTTAACTTAACAGGTACGGGGAATTCAAAATCATTCATATCTTCTATGTTTTTGAATGCCACAATATAAATTCTATTTCTTTGTTGTGGAAGATTTCCATATTCCTTGGCATTCATGACATTGTACTTAATATAATAATAACCTAAATCACACAAAGTTGCGTGAATAATGCTAAAAGTTTTTCCTTCATCATGTTTTTCAAGATTTGCTACATTTTCCAGAAAAATTACTCTGGGCTTCTTTTCCTTTACAATCCTTGCAATTTCAAAGAATAAATTTCCCCTTGGATCATCAAACCCAGCGCCAAGTCCTACAGAAGAAAATGATTGACATGGAAACCCCGCGGTGATAATATCTACATCATCAAGTTCGGTTGGATTTATGGTTTGTACATCACCTTCAATTAATCTACATTTAGGAAAATTTAATCTATATGTTACGCATGCATACTTATCAATTTCGTTGGCCCATATGACTTTTGCACCTGCTTTTTCAAATGCAATATCGATACCGCCCATCCCCGCAAACAGGCTTCCTACTTTATATTTCATCTTTTATTCCTTTAAAAAATTTATTAACTTGATTAGCTAATTCTATGGATAATAGCGGAGGTACAGCATTTCCAATTTGTAAATTTTTCATACTTGTAGACCCATAAAATTTATAACTATCTGGAAAACTTTGTAATCTTGCACCTTCTCTTGTTGACAAGGCTCTTGAATCCCTTGGATGAATACACCTTGAAGACGATGGACATGCAAAGTTTCTTGTAATTGTAGGTGCCGGTTTTTTCCACCACATTTTTGCATAAGTATTACCAAAACCACTTTTAGGTCTAAGTTCTTCGGGGAGGTCATCTTTTGATCCGCCATCTGGCAAAGCCTTCATTAACTTGATTAAATGTTCGCCATTTTTTGGTGATAAATTATCTCTAAGTTTTTCGCAATCATGCACAAACAATTGAAAGTCATTTTGAGGTTCAGAAGCATAATATGTCTTTTCTTCTCCACTTTCCATTTGTGGCAAATCGCTTAATGCGTCTTCCAATGTAACATAAGGCTTTAATCCATTACCTACACCATGGGTGGGTTTAGGATATTGAAATGAGTTTTTCCCTCTTGTCCCGACAAGAATAACTCTTTCTCTTATTTCCGGGACACCGTAATCTGCTGCATTTAATACCTTATACTTTAATTCATACCCAATGTCTTCAAAACATTTTTGCACATCTCTAAATAACTTGCCACTGTTCATGCTGAGAATACCAGTTACATTTTCAAACAAAAACATTTTCGGTTTTAAAATTGTTAAAACTCTACAATATTCTTCAAATAAATGAGCTCTGTCATCATTTTGTCTCTTTCCCAATGTTGAATACGACTGGCATGGAGGACCACCGACAACAATGTCAACTTTACTTGGAATTTCTTTACTTAAAATTTCTTCTGTTAAGTCTTTTATGTCACAGTCCAACATTTTCACATTTGGATGATTAAGAGAATATGCTTTTGCAATATCTTTATCATATTCATTTGCTAATAGAACTTGAAAATTTTTATTGTGGGCAAACCCATAGCTTAAACCTCCAACACCAGCAAATAAATCTACAACAGTTATCCTGTTGTTGTCTATACGCCTGTGGTTAGGCTTTTCTTCTAAATCAAGCAAAACATTTCCGTCGATATTAAAAACCTTACCTATTTTTTGCAATTTTTCGTAACTCGGTTTACTATTATTATTTATCCATTCTGACACCTGAGTTTGCGTACATTCGATTTTTTCGGCAAAATCAATTTGGTTTAAATTTTGATTGTACATTATGTCTTTAATTAGTTCACTGATAATCATATTTTCTCCTTGTATCATAATATTGGAATTACTATATTTTAATACATACCATTTAAAAAGTCAATTGATTTTTATAATTTTTTAGTAAGCAGGATAAGGAGTAGCATCAAAATCGTTTTTTCAGCCCCTAAAAAGCCCGAAAAATCGGACTTTTT
>CANQFL010000081.1 GCA_947598785.1 uncultured Clostridia bacterium | reverse complement strand
GCTGTTAGCATTCTCATATTGAAAAAATGAGAAATGAACAAACAACCTATCGACATTAAAAGTTTTGTTGATTGTGAGGATATAGCAGAAAACACCGCAACTTTTGACTTTAATACTTTAATATTAAAGCAGGGCAAAGCAAATTTGCCCAAAGAGCAAATAAACAGGATTGGCCTAATCATAGCAACCGATCTCAAAAACTTTGACGAGTCCGGTGGCAACCTTTCAACTTTATCCGCAAATGCAGTTTACACTTATCTGCAATCCACTCAACAAAACTGAAAGAAGGATTGAAAAATCCTTCTTTTTATGCTATAATTAAAATGAGGAGTTAGAAAATGATTGACAAAGTATTAGGACTGTTGATAGAAGATGAAAAAATCAAAGAAGCTTTTACCGACGACGAAATAAAAAAAATAAATGAAATATTGAACAGCTCGTGCCCAGAAGCAACAAAGAAGGCAGAAGTTCAAAAATTAATAAAGGGACAGAAAAAATGAAAATTTTATCTCTAGAAATAAATTGTTTAAGAGGTATTAAACATCTCAAACTAAATTTGGGCGGTAAAAACGCAGTTATTTATGGAGACAACGGAACTGGGAAAAGTGGCGTCATCGACGCAATAGATTTTTTATTCTCAGGCGAAATTTCACGAATATCTGGCAGTGGAACTGGAGGGCTTACTTTACAACAACATGGAAAACATGTAAAGAGCAATCCGCAAGACTCGTGGGTTTCTGCAACTGTACAAATTCCCCAGGTAAATAAAAACATAACAATAAAGAGAACTTTACTCAACCATTTGATTTTAGAATGTGATGAGGAATATAGAAAATATTTTCAGGATGTAGAAAAAATTGCTCAATTGCAAGCACATTTTTTATCTCGAAGAGAAATTACAAAATACATAAGTTCCACAGATTCAAACAGAGCAAAAGATATTGAAAACTTATTAAATTTAAACATTTTAATAACAAATAGAAACATATTACAAAAAATTTCAAAAGAAATATTAAAGGAATTTGAAACAAAGAAAACAGAATTGCAATCAATTACTCAAGAGATAGACAGTATTTTATTGACATCGCAAGATAATTGGTTAGAAACCATAAATGAAAAGAGATGTAAGTTAAATTGTGAAGAAATCAGCGAGTTGAATCCAGTTTTAATCACAAAAGGAATTGATTTCAGTAAAGAAAGTACAATAAAAACAAATTTATTAAATGAGTTAAAAATTATAGAAGCATTTAATAATGAATTATATAGTGATAAGGGGCTTATATCAAATCTTGCCACACTAGAGGTAATACAAAAATCTATTGTAGAATTAGAGCAAGTGGATATGATTGTTGATAATCTAGAATTGTATAACAAAGCTTTAACAAGTATAAAAAGTGATGTATGCCCTATATGTGAACAACCTATTGCATCTAGAGAAACCTTAATGGAAAGGTTAAGATCGAAAATTGAAAGTTTAAAAAGTTTATCAGATCTATCGACAAAAAGACAGAAATGCTGCAATCAAATTACTACAAATTTGTCAAATATTTTGCGTTTTTACGAAAAGGATTACGCAAAAATAAACCAATATGATATAAATTCAAGCTTAGTTAATTTAAAGCCATTGTTTGAATTCATAAATAACACTCAAGTAAAAGATTTAACTCAAAAAGATTGCATAGAATATACCGACAAAATAAATATACAAGATTTACTAAATGATATAACAAAAAAATTAATGACTGAAATTGCAAAAATATCAATAGAAAAGTTCGAAGAAGAGTATAAAGAATTAACAAATATTGCTAGCAGAGTAAACATTTTCTTGCAGACTCAAAGAGAATTACGAGAATTAGAAAAAGCATGTTCAAGATCAACAATCTTATTTAAAGCCTATGAAATGTATCAAGAAAAAGTATTGAATGATTTATACAAGGATATTGAAAATAGGTTTTCGTTTTTCTATAGATTTTTGCATTCTAAAGACGAAAATGATTTTAATGCTGAATTTATAAAGCATGGTTCCGGATTGGAAATGAATGTGCAATTTTTAGATGGGAAAAAATATCCTCCAAATGCTGTGCATAGTGAAGGTCATCAAGATAGCATGGGAATATGTTTATTTCTTGCATTGTCTGAAATTATTGAGGGTGATAAATTAGGTATTATTTTATTAGACGATGTAGTAATGTCTATCGACATGGACCATAGAAAAACATTTTGTAAGTTAATTAACGAAGTTTTTGCAAATAAGCAATTTATTATTACAACACACGATTTTATTTGGCGAAAAGAATTAGAGTCAGAAGGTGTTGCGGAAAATAACAATATTTTTTATTTTAGAAATTGGGATATTGATAATGGCCCACTTTATGAGAAATTGTCAGATGTATGGGGATTAATTAAAGACAACTTAAATGTTGGAAAAAAACAAGAGGCAATAGGGAAATTGCGTTATGTTTTAGAGGAACATTTTAATTATTTATGTCAAAAATATTCTTTACTTGTTCCATACTCTGCAAATGGAAAATGGACTCTTGAACAGGTAATTGTGCCAGCCCACAACTTTATCAAGAAAACCTTAAAATCAGCCTTGGAGAATGCCATACATTATAAAAAGGGAACTAATGAGATACAAGAAATAATTAAGGAATATGAAGAAACCTTTAAGCAATTCAACTCCGACCGTTGGACATTAAACCCCGCAACTCATTTTACAGCTTGGGCTCAAAATTTATCATTAGAAGAATTAAACGCTTTAGTTATTTCCGCAGAAAAGTATTGTAATATACTAAAATGTCCTAATTGTAATCAGGTAGCAAATATTTTTATCGATCAAAATGGAGATCCACAAAGCATAATTTGTAAGTGTGGAGATATTTCATTTTCTTGCTTAAAATAAAAAACCGATTTTAATCCAACTTGTTCCTATAACTACTGTGTTAGGATTGGATAGCGGTCGCTCCGCCAACAAAAAATTTGCGCTTTTGGCTCATTTTCGCCTAAAAGCGAAAAGTATCGCTTTGACGCTGATTTTTTTGTCTTTGCCCCAAGTGTAAATCGCGCTACGCTGGAGATTTAGGGCAATCGTTTTAATGAGTTGACGGAAAGTTGTTATGGGCTTTAACACTTTTTGGGATTCTATTTGGTGGTTTTTTATTATTCATTTTAATCACACCATATTCTCTTAAAAGCTCTCTTCTTAAAATTTTTTGCTACTTTTTTTCCAAAAAAAGAATTGACATTCGTCAATCCTTTTTCTCTGTTTGTGTTTGTGGCTCTCTGTTGCTGCTGTTTATCAATTTCTGTTTCTTGCGTTTCTTCTTTACTAAAACCAGAACTCGAATCAACACTATCAGCACTATCAACAGCACCACGCCCACCACTATCAGCACTATCATCAATATATCTCTTTGCGCTGTCGCTATCAAATATATCT
>CANQFL010000080.1 GCA_947598785.1 uncultured Clostridia bacterium | reverse complement strand
TCACGCTACCAGCTCCAATCCTCCACACTTAGGTGTGGGGGATTTTTTTATTTTATGCTTGCTAAAAGTCGTTAAATATTTTTTTATATTGTATTTCTTTTTGTAAAAAATTATATTGCGATTGTGAAATTTTTTGGTAAGGGTGGAATAAACCTGCTCACTTACCATTTGGTAATGTTGCATAAAAAAACTTGTGAAATTTTCCGATTTTTTTGCATTTATTGTGAAAACGCTTGACATGGAGTTGTTAATGTGGTAAAATATACTTGTCGAAAAGAGAAAATTTTGGTTGATATATATAATGTATTGTAAAATTTTTTTCTTTGGTAAACTTTTTTGCAAAAAAGTAATACAAATTATTAAAATAGAAACGGAGTATTTAAAATGAACAACACAATGTCAGAAAAAGAAAACTATATAAATAAGCTTAAAAGTCAAATTGATAGCACTGATAAAATATTTATGAATTATTCGATTAAAAAACAAAAAAAGACAGTTTTATTCAAACAAACATTACATGTTATGCTATAAATAAAAAAGATTTTTAAGGAGTTAAAAAATATGATTAAACAGCAAATTATTAGCAAAATCGATGAAATTTCTAATCTTCCTATTATAAATGAAAAATCGGAAATTCTTTCTGATTTGAAAAGATTAGAAGAACGTATTAATGATGATACATTTCATATTGCAGTAGTAGGCGAATTCAGTTCAGGAAAATCTACTTTTATCAATGCTATACTTGGTAAAGATATACTTTCGCACGCTGTAGATGAAACAACTGCAACAATCACACGAATCTGTCATGTAAATAAAACAGATGAGCGTCTTGGAATGTGTGAAATTTTGTATTATGATGGAAAAACCATTAAACTTGAAGACACCTCTCAGTTGAAAAAATATACCACTGTACAAGAAGGAGATAATGTTGCTGAAAAAATTCGTTCTGTAACAGTTTATGTACATCTTCCGTATATTTCACGTCCTATTACAATTGTAGATACTCCGGGGTTAAATAGTATTACATACAAACATAGAAGTATTACATTTGAACAAGTAAAAAAGGCACACATCTGTATATATGTACTTTCAGACAAAGGAGTAAAAGAATCAGATAGTAAAATTTTACGTGAGCTTATGGATTACCAAAGTGAATTTATTTTTATACAAAATTTTATTGATAAGTTGAATACAACAGAAGGTGAAAGTTATGATGCTAAACTCGAATTTGACCGCATAAGTCTTGAAAAAATATGTGGAACAAACACAATGAAAAATTGCTATATTTGTGGTGTCTCAGCGTTAAAAGCTCTTTGTGCAAAAGATGACAGCATTTCAAAGCTTTATGGTGCAGATTACCACGCTTTTAACTCATGAAGACAGAGAACGCTTAGCAATAGAATCAAATTTTAAAAGCTTTGAAAATACAATTACAGAAATAGTTAATACTGGTAAATACAAAAAGGTTGTTTATCATTCTGCTTGTCAAGTTCTTGTTGGAATTATTAATCATGCATTGAATGAGTTGAAAATTGTTCAAAAGACCAATGAAGAATTACGAAAAAATGATAACCAGCAGGTCAGAATTACTCTTGCCGAAAAAAGATTGAAACAACTTGATTTGAGTGAAAAACAACAAGAAAAGGAGACTAATGATTTTATTAATTGGTATGCAAATTATCTAAAAGATGGTTTATTTGAGTGTACTGAAAAAAAGTTGGAAGAAATCGAAAAAATCATATCACAAGAAATTCAAATAAAATTGTGTGATTATGACCAATATGAAGAATTTGAAAAATATTTGTGTTCAAACTTTCAAATGAGTATTTCGGAATATTTCAGCAAATGTGCAGTAGATGAAATAAATAAATTTCGTGATTTAAAACTTAAAGATTATATTAGGTCGGACTTTGAAGATATTTACGATTCTGCTATACAGCGTTTGAAAAAATATAATTCTGTTTTAATTGATGCAAGCAAAGATGGCACGTTCAAAATTCAGTTAGAAGAAACCAGTAAAGAAGAATTGTCACTTAAAAGTCGTAATCTATATAAAAGGGTTGAAGAACTGAAACAAGAATTTATCCAAGAAAATGCTAAACTTCAGGATTGTAAAGAAAAGGCAAAAGGAAATTTGAAAGACCAGAAAATATACAAGCAAGCAGAAGAAGAGATATATTCTGATATAAGATATAGCTATGCCCAAAAGGTTAACGCATTAGGGAAAAAGCCTGAAATAAAAAGAGTTGAATATAAAGAAACCAGAAGCCGTAAAAAAACAGGGTGGAATGCTTTTGTTGGATTTTTTACTGGTGACCGATACGAAGATTACACAGTTACTTGTTATAGGGATGATGATTCCGCTCAAAGAAATTGGCTTAGAGATAAACGAAATTTAGATGATACATACCAACGTAGGCTTGATGCAAGCAAGCGAAAAATTGATAGATGTGTTGATGCTATTACAGATTTGGAAGCCGTAATTTCCAGAAGTACGCAAGATGAAAAAAAACTTATGGAAAGAGTTTTACAATTGAAAAAAACTGTTAAAAGCGAACAAGAAATTTATAACACAATTGAAACACAGTTTCGTAAAGAATATTGTGAAGTTCTGAGACAACGACTTATTGAAAGTATGCACGAATCATTCTTTGAATCAGATAATTGTGCCAATTTATATCTTCAAAATTATATTTCTGATATGTATGCAAAAAATCTGAGTTCATTGAAATCGTGTGATCAAAATATATATCATCAGAGTATTGCGATTCAGAAAAAACAGCTTAAAGATGCTATTTCTCAGACAAAAGAAGAACTCGAAAAGAAATATAACAATGTCAACGAAGAAATTAAACAATTGGAAGAAATAAAAATTAATGTTAAAACCCTAAGTTTAAAATAAATATTATAATGAGGTGATTTATATGAACAATAATCAATTTAAAGAACAGCATATGGAACGAAAAGAAAACATTATTCAGTGTCTGGTAGACGGTGAAAATTTCCTTAAAAAGTATGGGTATTCTGTGGAAGCAGAACAAATTGCTAAACAAAGACAAAATTTAGAAAATGGAGAATTTTCTATTGCGGTTATTGGTGAATTCAGTGCTGGAAAATCAACATTTCTTAACGCACTTATGTGTGAAAGAATATTACCATCTTTTTCAAATGAAACAACAGCAACGATTAATTTTCTTTACCATAAAGATAAAGCAGAAAATGGGGAAAGTGGCTGTGTTCATTACAAAGATGGTACTACAAAGCCTCTCGAAACAGCAGATTTTAAAACTATTTCACGCTATGTGAGCACAAACAGTGATTCTGTTGATGTGGCAAAATCTGTAGAGCATCTTGATTTGTATTTGGATTCTCGTTTCTTGGAAGGAAATGTTACTTTGGTGGATACTCCCCGCCTCCACCATATGAAATAAAGCCTTCTTTTTAAGAAGGCTTTATTTTTTTATACACGTTTTTTACACGA
>CANQFL010000079.1 GCA_947598785.1 uncultured Clostridia bacterium | reverse complement strand
TGATGTCACAAAATTATGACGAGATATCCAAACATAAAATTTGTTGTTCCACATACCGGCTCGTTTTTACCTTATATGTTGCAGCGATTTAAAGGCGTAACGCAAATTTTAGCAAACCTAAATATTATGCAAAAAATTGATGTTGATGCGGAATTTAAAAACCTATATTTTGATATTGCTGGCGACCCCGAACCTGTGGCATTGGAGATGCTTTTAATGGTGGCAGATAAAAATAAAATTGTTTATGGCAGTGACTATCCGCATTCGCCAGCAAAAGTTGTTAGCAAAAAGAAACAGCATTTAGATAACAACGAAAAATATAAAACCTTAACAAAAAAGATTTATTCTACAAACGCTAAAACGTTACTAAAAGAAGGTAAAAATGAGCATAACAATTAACATTTTATACACAGGCAAGAAAGGGAACGCAAAAAGGTTTGCTAAAGAAATGACCGAAAGCGGAATTGTTGATAAAATTTGCAAAACAAAAGGTAATTTAAGATATGAATATTTTTTGCCATTAGAAGATAAAGAAAGTGTGCTTTTGATTGATAGTTGGGAAAACCAAACTGCACTAGATAAACATCATGCTTCCGCCACAATGCAAGAAATTGCCGCTTTGCGAGAAAAATATAATTTGCATATGAGTGTTAAACGATTTGTTGAAGATAACAAAAACGAAAATGATGATAAATTCATAAGAAAATAAAAAATGATGCTTGAAGTGTGCATCTCAAAGCCGAACATTAATAAAGGATCAAAAATGAAAAATGTAGAAATTGTTAAAAAACAAGCGTTGACCAAATATGAATTAAATTCTCTTTTTAACATTTTAAAGTTAAATATGCTTGCACTTAATGTTGATGTTAAAAGTGAAGATAAGGAAGTTTGGAGCAACAATTTAAAACAAAATTTGCAAAATCCTAATCATAACTTTTATATTATTTTTTATAATCAAGAGATTGTCGGATTTTTTTCTACAATAAATAAAGAAAAAAGGTTATATATACCAGAAGTTCAGCTGGCAGACAAAGTCAAAGGCACAAAATTAATTTTAGAAGTTGTAAAATTCATTTACCTTTCAAATTATTTAAAAGATATACAAGAAATTAATTTTTCAATTTTAAAAAACAATAATATGTCATACAAAACTTTTTCTCATTTAGGCGGCAAAATAATTGCGGAAAATGAAAGAAAATTTAATTACTCACTTTTACCAGAAGATGTTAAAAATTATTTAATTAAATTAAATCAAATTAGTCCTTCCTCAAAAGATTGAGCTGACCTCACAA
Source organism: uncultured Clostridia bacterium (assembly GCA_947598785.1). Taxonomy (GTDB): domain Bacteria; phylum Bacillota; class Clostridia; order Christensenellales; family UBA1242; genus Caccovivens. The sequence continues at coordinate 2,303 of CANQFL010000079.1, read as the reverse complement.
AGATGACTTAGATGATACATAGTCTGCACCATCAAGCACAGACAATTAAATTTATTAAAAAATGAATTGAAATAAAAACTTTATTCAACTAAAAAACAACCTTTAGATTATTAAAGGTTGTTTTTTACTATTTCAAATTAATTTATAATCAACTTCATTGAAACTAAAATTTGGTATAGCGGTGGGGTTGCCCACTTAAAAATCGCCCACGCATGAATATGAGTTACGCTATCTTTGCCTACATTTGGATTCAAGTTCATGCACAAACCATTTGTGGCCTGGTGCCGGTGGTCGGGGTCGAACCGACATGATGTTGCCATCGCAAGATTTTGAGTTTTTTACAAGGAATTTTACCTTGTTTTTTCTTGTGCCTTTTGTTGCCTTATCTACCGCACCAAACCCCTATAAAATAGGCAAACTTTTGCAACTTGCGTGCCTAAAAATATCTTTTCGTTTTAAAGTGTGTTTAAATGTGTTTTTCCGTTTTCTTGGAACTTTTGGCAAATTTCGTTAGAAAAATCTCTAATTTGAAGGCGAAAATTATACAATTAAAAAATTTTATTACAAAATGCCATAAAAAGCACCAAGAATCAAAATTTTATGTTATAATTTAAACGAGGTTAACTTATGAAAGATAACTCTTTTTGGAAGATTTTTGATAAATTTTTTGGCAGTTATCCATTTCAAGTATTGATAAGTATAACTATAGGCGGAATTGCTTATGTAGTCACACCTAATAATAGTTATCTACTTGAAAAGTTTAGCAAGTTGGAGTATATTGTATTTATTTCTTTGATAACTTATCTTGTTTTGTCGGGTATTGTTTGGATAAGTTCTTTAATAAAAGGACATTTTGAAAAACGCAAAATTCAGTTTGAAGAAGATGAAAAAGCAATACAATTTTTAGATGAACAAAGAAAAAAGCTCTTTGAAATAACTGATAGATGGCATCAATCAGATATTGATTTGTTGAGGAAGTTTATCTTAACAAACAATGAAAAATATTGGGTTAAAGGTGCATTATATAGCAGTGATGGTCTATTGGGTGCAAGCTTTGTAAATAGGGATGAAGAAATAGTCCCTATTAGAAGAAAAAAAGGAGAAAACTTTTCTTTTTCAGATGCAGTGGATAGTGTATATACTGTTTTTTGGTTAAAAGAAGATTACTATAAAATAATTAAATTGATATATGAAAAATTTGGCAAATTAAGTAATTATGATAAGGGAGAAAAAAAGAACAAATAAGGTGATATTTGGTTTTACAAGGTATATTGCCTTGTTTTTTTGTGCCTTTTAATTTCAACATTCTACCGCCACAAATTTCTATAAAAAAGAAATATTAGAAATTATATTTTAATAAAAAGCAAATTCGTTTTCAAAAAAATTTTATTTGTGTTATAATATCATTAATTAAATATGCCTTTGAGGTGTTGAGGATATGAATCAAATTGTAATTGACCAAATTAATCTTTTCGATTTTTTAGAAAAACCAAAGAATGAAATAAAAAACATAAAGGATATCGTTGTTTCTAATAGTAACGATTCTGTTTTAATTGATTTTTCAAAATTTGACAATTATTCTTTAAATGATTACAAAGATGATGTTGTAAAGTATGGTTTAAAACAAACTTGGGATAAAATCAATTACTATGTGTTAAATTTTAAGGTTGATAATAAGTTTTTATCTATTAATAACCTTTCAGAATTATACGAAATAGGTCTTGCCATACAAGATAAGCAGCAGAAAAAAGATTCTGGACAGTATTATACTCCTGACGATGTCGCAAAAGTTATGGCAGAATGGCTTAAATTCCAAAAAGGTACAAATGTTTGCGATGTGGCGTGCGGTACAGGTAAACTTATTTTAACATATTTAGATTTGATTGGTAATGAGGAAGCAATAAAATTAATTTTAAATGGCAATCTTTATTTATACGATTTAGATGAGGTCGCCTTAAGTATATGTAAAACTATTTTATTATTAAAATATGGAAAAAATCTTGCAAGATATATTAATATTATTAATTGCGATTTTTTATCAAATAAAATTAATCTTCCTAATGATTGTAAAGTAATATCAAACCCACCTTATGCAAATGTATCCTTTTTGCAATATGATTGGGATAAAACCAGTGTGGCAGAAGATACGAAAGAACTTTATGCAATGTTTATGGAAAAAATTATTGAACAAAGTGTAAGTTCTGTAATAATAACTCCCTATAGTTTCTTGGGTGGAAGTAAATTTTATTCATTAAGGCAGATAATGAATAATTATAACGGATTTGTTGTATCCTTTGACAATG
>CANQFL010000078.1 GCA_947598785.1 uncultured Clostridia bacterium | reverse complement strand
CAAAAGAAGTTGGCACAGCAGGTGGATACACTCGCATAATTAAAACTGGAATTAGAAAAGGCGATAACGCAGAAACAGCAATTATCGAATTAATTTAATTTTAAATTAATTAAAAAAGAGCAGGTTGCTCTTTTTTTTTGTTTTAGTAAAAAACTTGTTTTTCTGTTTCTCTTTTATCAAAAAGAGAAAATTAATCTTCTATGCATGAAATTTTTAAACTAAAAAAATTTAAAATAAAAATTCAAAATTTTTTTAAAAAAGTATTGATTTTATTAAAAAATATGCTAGAATGAAATAAATATGAAAAAGAAAGTTTATTTTATATTAATTTTTGTTTGTGTTTCAATTATTAGCATAATAAGTTTAAGTTTGAATATTTATTTTTTAGCCACTAAGCCATTGTCTGCTAGTGGCGTTTTTAATTTTTGTAAGGCTTCAATATTAGAAATTAAAGCTGAAACAGAAGGTATAGGCAAAAGTTATGGGACTGCTGAACTTATTTCAACTGATGGAACAATAATAACCAATGCACACATTATTACATACTCTCAATTAGGGGAAACTAAAACTTTTGAAAAATTCTCAGTTAGATTTGTAGACGAAGAAGATTTTAGAGAGGTTGATTTATATAAATATGATTCAGTTTTAGATATTGCTGTTTTAAAATTGGTTAAAGTCGATAGAAAAATAAACCCTATAAAAATAGGAGATGACAATAAATTGAAATCTGGAAACACTGTTTATGCGATTGGAAATTTAAGCAATTATGGTTTATCTATAAGTAAGGGTATAGTATCAATACCACATATAAATGTAAGTTATAACAATATAACTCGAAATGTCATTCAGTGTGATTTAACAATTTCAGATGGAAATAGTGGAGGTGCATTATTAAATGATGAAGGTAGACTTGTTGGAATTACTACATTTAGATTAAAAGATACATCAAACAATATTGTTTATGGTATTTCATATTGCATACCCATCAATGCAGTATTGGAATATATAAAAAACGTTTAATTTTTGAAAGGAGGTAGGTATGTCAAAAATTAAAAAAAGCAGTTTCATTTTATTTTCCTTATTAATTGCCATTGTTTGCGGATTTGCTTATTGCTTGCCAACATTTATCAATTCAAAACTGAATGCACAACAAGCAACAAATGCAACAAGAACAATTGAAGTTAAGCAAAATGAAATAGATTTTCAAAGTGTGTTTGACCAATTTGAAAACACAACACTAGAAACCAATGACAACATTACAACATTTGAAGGAACTAAAACTTTTAATTTGCTAGATTTTTGTGAAGCAGATTTAGTTTCAGAATTAGATGCCGACACAATTGCAGAAATTCAAATTAAATATCATTATGATTATGATTCCGAAGCAAATGTTATTACTTTAACAGCAACATTATTAGATGAAGAAGGTAATTTAGTTATAGACACTATGTCTGGAGTTCCATTTGTTGATGAAAATGGAAACTTAGATTGTGTATTCGATTGTGATGGGGAGTATATTCTTCTAAGTGAATTACAAGATGCTGGGATGATTGAGAATTGCGGATGGTTTAAAAAATTGTGCAAAAAAGTTAGCACAGCGGTTAAAAAAGTTACATCAACAGTAGTTGGCAAAATAGGTGCAGTTGCAACTATTGCAGTTCCTGCGGTTATAGGAGTTGTTTGTGCTGTAGCAGCAGCGCCAGTTGTTGCAACAGTTGCAGTTGGTGCATTGGTAGGAGCGGGCATAGCAGCAGGAACAGCAGCAATTTCTACATATCAACAAGATGGGAAAGTTGATTGGGAAACTGTTGGAATTTGTGCAGGAGTAGGCGGTGCAGTTGGTGCGTTGGCTTCAGGCGTTGCTTATGGTATAACAAATGCAATTACTGGAGGGGCAGGTGTTACAAATCAAGGTTTTGAAAGTTTTGATAAACTTAAAAATCATTTAGGTGATCCAGGAGAAGGTAAAGCTTGGCACCATATTGTTGAACAATGTCAAATAGACAAATCTGGTTTTGCTTCTACACAAGTAAATAATGTTAATAACATTATTTCAATTCCACATGGTTCGGGTTCAGTTCATGCACAAATTAGTGGATATTATTCCTCAATTAAACCTTTTACTAATGGTCAAACTGTAAGAGCATGGTTGTCAGGTCAATCATTTGAAGCACAATTTAAATTTGGAATGGATTTATTAAAGCAATTTGGAAATGTTACTGTGTCAAATGGTGTATGGGTATTCTTACCATTTTAAGGAGAGATATGAATAATATAACTATTGATGATTTTGTAGACGCTGCTATAAAAGATGGGGAATTTTCTCAATTAGGAGATTCAAAATCCGTTAATAAAAACTATAAAAAATTAGAATCTATAAAAAGTTTTTTACTAAATAATAGTACAACTTTTGTTTCTGATTTACAAAAATTGTTATCGCACGAAAACAATTCGGTTAGATTGCACGCAGCGGTTAGTTTGTTACCTTATTTGCCAAAAGAAGCATCAACTACTTTAAAAAAATTATCATCAGTGCCAGGATTATTGGGTTTTACTGCAAAAATGACACTTTCAGAATGGAAAAAAAATAATTTATAACTGCTAGAGAGAAAATTATTTGGCTTTAAAAGGAAAAATTATGAAACAAACAATAGAAAATTCACTAAAACAATTTGTTGAAGATGCAATATTTTTAAATAATTATTTAAAAGTAGAAAATTTACCAAATAAAGATTATAATGCAAAACTTACAGTAAAGATTGGTAAAAGAATCGAACAAAATGCAACATATATTATTCAAAATGGTGGGATAGAACAATTTTTAAAATTATTAGACTGTGAAAATATTGTTGTAGCGTCATTTGCTGCAGAGTATTTATATCCATTATATCCTACAAAATGCATAGAAATTATTAAAAGGCGTGCTAAAAGTATAAAAAATTCATTAGATAGAAAACGTGAAGAAGATTTAATTGATGGATTAGAAAATGATAAAGTATTTTTTACTGGGCATTTTAAAACTATTTATGGCACAAATGATTATAAAAGTTTATCAAGGGAAAAAAATTGAAACAACAATCAATAGAGAATTGGAAATTTTAAAAATGTTTGCAGAGCAATTAGGAGAAAAAATTATATGGCTATAAACAAATCTGAAGATTTAATTCAACAATTTATAGAACAATCTATATGTTTATATAACTATACATCAAGCAAAAATATGATTGGCAACCCTAATTATAACCCAAAATATTCTACAAAACTTGGCAAAGCAATTGATAAAATTGTAAAGTTAATAATTAATTCGCCAACAGAAATGGAAAAATTTATTAAATTACTTGATGATAAAGACTTATTAGTTGAATATTTAGCTGCAGAATATTTATATCCAATTTCTCCAAAAAAATGCTTAAAAATTATGAAGGAATTTTATAATAAAACAACTGAGAAAATTGATAAATTTACTATAGGTACTAAAATTGATGGAATATTAAAACGGGAATTATTTTTTATAGATACATATAAAAAACTATATAATTGCGAAGATTTAGATTTAATAAATAGAGAAAAATAACAAATAAAAAATCTCTCATGTGAGAGATTTTTTTTATTTTTTTGTAAATAAAAAGAAAATGTGTTTTTCTGTTTCTCTTTTATCAAAAAGAGAAAATTAAAATT
>CANQFL010000077.1 GCA_947598785.1 uncultured Clostridia bacterium | reverse complement strand
TTTTAAGAACGATTGAAATTCCTTAAATATTTTTTCGTTTTTTTCTATCAAATCGTCCACACTTCCGATAGTGTCAATTATGTGGTGTTGATTATACAATGTAGGCAACTCTATTTCGAGTCTATCAAAGTCATTTCTTGTAATTGTATCAAACACAGCACCATGAGTACCGCATAATATTTTTTCTTTATTAGCTTTCAACCAATAAAATAAATATAAAGGTAATACATAATCACTATTTGCTCGTAATCCATAACAAGATTGATTAAAGGCCATTGGATATTTAATTAAAGAACATTCGCCAACTGTTCCCCGAGCTGAAATGATAATATCATTAGGTTGCAATAAGTTCGTAGCTGAATTATTTAAGCCAAGTTCTGTAATAGTCTTTTCAGTTGAATAAATATATCGGTTAGACTGAACAAAATCTTTAATTGAGATCCAAGGAATATTCCCGTTCCAATAACTCGTTTCAGATGTTTTGGGAGTTCCACCAGAGATTATTTTACAAATATTTGATAATTTCATAACTCACCACCAACGCTATCCTTAATAATGTCAATTATGTGTTGCTGAATATCAATGGAAATTTCTTTTAATTCCAAGTTTTCAATTACTTCTTTATTAAAGGATGGAAAAGTTGTTTGACTGGAATTTGCAATCATTGTATATAGATTTATTCTTTTGTCAGAAGACAGAAAATAATATAAATATTGAGGTAAAACTCTATTAGTCGAGCATCTAATATGAATAAACCCGGTACTTGCTACTAAATTAGGCTTATCTATGTTTACGAGATAATTATGTTTTAAGTTTGGTCTTACTGATGAAATCAATATGTCATTCATTTTAATTACTCGTTGAGCTCTTGATGGAAAATTTGAAGTAATGTATTGAACATCTTGTAAAATTCCATCATTGACAGAAGAAGTATCAATATAATTGATAAAATTCTTATTTATAAGTTTATCGTGAGGATTCATTAAAACAATTTCTTTAACTTTCATTTTTACTCCTTGGAGGTTTATATTATGTTATTAAAAGACTTACTAACTTTGAAATATGGCAAAAATCAGAGTGATGTATTAGATAATTGTGGTAAATTTCCTATTTATGGCACAGGTGGTATAATCGGTAGGGCAAATACTTTTTTATATGACAAACCAAGTATTCTTATAGGAAGAAAAGGCTCAATTAGTAAGGTTCAATTTGTTGACGAACCTTTTTGGTGTGTTGATACTACTTTTTATTCAATAGTCAATAACAAAGTAGTTATTCCACAATATTTGTATTACAAACTTTCTTTATTAGACTTTTCTGAATTTGATGAAGGGACAACTATTCCAAGTTTAAGAGCGGAAACTCTTTATAAATTAAATTTTTCTATTCATAATATGAATGAGCAACAACACATAGTTGACACTATTCAAACTCTTTTTTCAAAATCTCTTTTACTTTATCTTCAAGTCCTTTGCTTTCATCTATTAAATTAAACAATTCTTTTGCTGTGGCTTTTATTTGTTCATTAAGTTCTTCTGGCGATAACTTGTTGGAATCATCAACACCAACATATCTACCCGGATTTAATGAGTAATCTTTTTCTTTAATTTCTTCAAAAGTCGCTTTTTTACAGAAACCTAACTTATCTTGATAATTTTCATCTCTTTTGTAATTATGATAAGTTTCAGCTATTAAATCAATTTCATTTTGTTGAGTTCCATCGTATGTATCATCATCACTTGCACCAACAAATACGCGGATTTTTCGAGTTTTCATTCTGCCCATTTTGGTTGCATTTATGAACAAAACATCTGTATCTAACTTAGCTTTATTAAGTATCCAACATTGAACACTTATACCTGTATTTGAAAATAATCTATCTGGTAAATCAATTATCGCATCAACTTTTCCAGCTTCAAGCATGGCTTTTCTAACTTTTTTATCATCAACTGTATTACTTGTTGTCGCACCATTTGGCATAAGTATTGCAGCTTTACCTTTTGGGGCAAGTTTTGCATACATAAGTTCCAACCAAGCGTAATTTGCATTTTTTACATCTGGTTTTCCAAATACCCAACGAGGATCACCTTCAAGTGATGGTTTCCAATAGTCGTCTTTATTATAAGGTGGATTGGCAAGAATAAAATCAGCTCTTAGTGATTTATGCAAATCATTAGTAAAAGAATCTCCGTTACTCTCCCCCAAATCACCAGAAAGACCACGAATCGCCAAGTTCATTTTGGCCATTTTCCAAGTGCCGGGATTGCTTTCTTGACCATAAATTGAAATATCATCGACATTTCCCCTATGTTCTTTAACAAACTTAGAACATTGGACAAACATACCGCCTGACCCACAACAAGGGTCAAAAACACGACCTTTATATGGTTCAAGAATTTCAACCATCATCTCAACGATAGAAGTTGGTGTAAAAAACTCACCGCCTTTTTGAGGAATATAAGTCGCAAATGCACCAATGTAATATTCATAAATCTGACCGAAAAAATCACCGTCAGCATTTTCCATTTTCAAATTGGTTGTAAAGAAGTCAACAAGCTCACCAAGAGCAACTTTATCCAATTCACTTTTTGAATATGTTTTAGGCAAAATACCTTTTAATTCATCATTGTGTTTTTCAAGCTCATCAAAAGCCTCGTCAATTTTTTGACCCAAACTTGCATCTTTCGAGAATGAAGCTATATATGGCCAAAGTGCCTTATCTGGAACGATAAATACATGTTCAGCAATATAATAGTCATTATCATTTTCCCGACCATCACCGAATTTTTTAAGTTCATTATATTTTGCTAGAAATTTATCACTGACATATTTTAAGAAAACCAAGCCTAATACAATATTTTTATAATCTGCCGGATCACATTTATCTCTTAATTTTTCAGCAGCTCCCCACAGAACTTTTTCATCGATTTTTGCCATCAACCCTCCTTATTGTTCCTAATAGTTGGAACTATGAGAACTTAAATATAAATTAAGTATATCACACAATAATATTTTTTTGTTAATGATTTTCTTCAATATTTTAACATTTTTTCATGATTAATAATAACAAAATTTAAATTTGACATCCTAGCGTGTGCTTGTCTTGTAACAAGTGGCGTCGCTACGCTCCGCCAGACAAGCACACGCAGGGCATTTCACAAAACCGCTTGAATGGAATTTAGAAAGGCGTTCGCTAGCTAAAGCAAAAGCGAAACGCCCTTTTTCTCAAAATTCTTAATCATTCAAGCAGATTCGGTTGAGGATAAAAAGATTTGTATGTGCAATTTTTTATGAAAATTTTAAAAATTTATAGAAATTTTAGATAAAATTAGTATAAAAAAGTCAAATTTTATGAAATTTATACAAAATTTATGTGATAAAATGTTTTTGAAGTTAAAAAAGAACACGCAAAAATGACAAGCCGAGTTTTTAATGTATAGTGTTTGAAACACAAAATTTTGCTTGGAACTTATAAACAAGTCAGTGGTTGCATTTTAAGGCGTAGATTAGAAATGTTTTTCTATCTATGTCCTTTTTTAATTCCTATTAGGAGTTGAGATGAAAAAACAGCCACAAGTTATTTTTACAAATGAATTAAATCTTGCCATTTTTGATGAATATTTTTATAAGAAAATCTTAGAACGAATTTTAGAGATAAAAGCAAGTTGGGATTCTGACGTGTGCTTGTCTAGATACAAGTAGAACTCGTTATTGAGATTCACACGTGTGCTTGTCTTGATACAAGTAAGGCATAAATTGCAACCCTGACATGTGCTTGTCTTGATACAAGT
>CANQFL010000076.1 GCA_947598785.1 uncultured Clostridia bacterium | reverse complement strand
GGGCTTTTTTTATGTACTGTTCAAATTCTTCTTTTGTAGTAACACCTAAAATAAAATGTGGAGTTTCAACAGCACCTGTAACTTTAATTTTTACAATTGAATTTGTTGGTTGTAAATAAAGTGGACCTCCGTAAATGCTACCTATTTCATATTTGCCATTACTTTTAAACTCAAAAGAAGACCCCATACATGGAACTTTTTGATTTTGAAATGCCCACTGATTTTGCAGCTTAAAATCAAATTGTGTGTAATTTGGATTTACCCCTTTCTTAAAAGCATTCTCTGCTTCCTCTATCAATTTTTTATCCCAATATCTAAAATATTTTTCTGTACTGTTGAGAGATTTATAATCTTCATGTTCATCAGGATTAAACCCGTCTGGAAATCCTCCATCATATCCTAAAGAGTCTTGTTGATGCGTTGTTAATTTGACAACTTCGCCACTTTTCATACCAGATATTTCAACTGTCGCCACTTCTCCTGGAACAAGATATAACCCAGTGGTCAATGGTGAATTATAAATAGGGTCTGAAATAATTGTTTTACTCACAGCTTTTATGCCAGCATCAATTTTTCCATAAATACCATCAGCAGCAGGGTGCTTTTTTAAGAAATTTTTTAATTCTTGTGTTTGTAACATTGTATTAATCTTTTTTCTGTAATACCATGCTTGACGCAAAAGCATATATTTTTCAAAATTAGAAAAAATAGGTCCTTTCCCGTTACGACTTTCTGCTAACCCTCTCATAGGATATCGAGGATTTGTAATATCTCCTATTTGATTATTTTCTTTTCCATCTTGCTCAAAGTCTATCTTAGCAATACTTTTTGCAATTCCATCATAAGGTTCTCCTGTATCTGGATTAATAAATTGAAAAGTATCTTCAAGAACATTTGCTTCTTGTCTATTAACATTTCTATCTGTAACTTCCATATATGGTTGACGAAGTGTCACTCTTCGACCTTCCATATCTTCAAAACTTTTACGTGAAAGCCCCTCTTCTATACTTTCAGGACATATTACACCTTCGTTTTGTAAATCTTCAGGAATGGTATCATTTGAAAGCGTAGAAACATCAGAAGAAATTGTATTTGATATTGAAAAATCTATGTTTGAAAAATTCAAGTTTTCTTTAATTATTAATCCAAGATTTCCAAACAATGTGCTTATCAACAATAAAGAAAAAAATAAACTTAAACTACGAAACTTTTTTCTTCTCATAAAAACCTCTTAAATTGTTATACAAGAATTATAACAAAACCTTTCAAAAAAATAAATAGGTTTTTTAAAGTTTTTAACATCTTTATATTCTTTTTTATTCAACTAAATTTACATTTCCTAAAACATACCAATTATTTTCCGTTTCACCTTCACTTCCAAGCAAATAAGTTGGATTTTCATCGTTTTCATTTACATATAAACCAATAGCTAAGGTATATTCGCCTGTCAAAATTTCTTCGCCAAAATTTACTTTCACCGATTGATTAACTTGTGTATCTGGAAGCCATGTTTGAGGATTTAAATCTGTCAGATATTTTTTTACTAATGTTCCATTTTTATCTAAAAGCCCAACATAAACCAAACATTTTTCATAAATAGGTGCAATTCCATCATTTGCAAAAGTTAAATTTATATTTGTTGTTTCGGTGCGTTTAACATTTGCATAATATTGTGCCTGCTTAAGCCTAAAATAATAGCCCATTTTATTGGCAAGGTAAGCGCAATATTCTTTGTTGTTTTTAAACCAATCTTCATCAAGTTCAATATAAGATGGTTTTGCTATGTCAATTGCTTCTTGAAGTTTTTTGTTAAACTCATTTTCTCTATCTGGTATGTAATCAATATAATTCCCTGCATATTCAAAAACAACAGGTAATTTTCCATAACATTTTGCAAGCATATCAAGTCCATTTGTATATTTCACAATTCCATCTCGCCTTAAACTTACCCCTTCGTCAATAAGTTGTTCATAGACATCGTTAAAATCTTTTTCTCCCCATGGATTAATTAAAAGTGTGTCAGGAAATGCTTCCATATAAGGTTTGACATAATTTTCTTTAAAAAATTCAGCACTAATCTTTTCTTTTTTCATATAGTCAAGTTCATTTTCAACATCTATATGAAACAAATGTTGCTCACCCCAATTTCCATAAGATAAAATATCTATAAAAGCTATATTTTCGTTTCCATTATACTTTTCGCCTAAAGCTTTTACAAATTTGTTTACACAATCTAAAAATATCTGATTCTTCCAAGAAGGAACTTTTTGTAAAACACCACTTTCAAGCTTTGCATCATAACTTTTTACACCTTTATCAAAGACATATTTTGGTGTTACATATTCAAGATTTGCAGAAGTATTGACACACATAATTCCAAATGCAAACTTTTTATTTAATTTTTTATATGCATTAATTTTTTTGTCAATTTCATCAAAATGATAATCACCTTCAATAGGTTCTATTTTTACCCAATTAAATCTATGGTAACCTATTGAAACATAGTCTTCTGCTCCATTGTAAATCATTGTTCCATAGTCAACAAAACCTTTACCTGGGTTCAATAAAACTTGATTTGTATCAGCAAAATTTTTTGTTATTAAATCTGATTTTGTAGGCAATAAAAATATTAGTGCAATAGCAGATATTAGCACAATTAACAAAATTGAAAAAACCGTAATAACTTTCTTTTTCTTAGTTTCCATAAAAATATTATACCACATTTTAAAACACTTGCAACAAAAATAAGTTATGTTATTTCTTGAATTATAGGCGTAAATACATTATAAAACTTTACAAGTTCAAACGCGACTTTTTCGATTGCTCTACTATCTTCCAAATTAAACTCAAAACATTTATGCTGATTTTCTATTTCAAAATTAGATGATAAACAAGCATCTTTAAAAAAACGTCCTATTCGACTTGCTTGTTTTTTCTCATTCTTATCCCAAACAAGTTTATATCCAAGCTTCTTTTCTATCATATCTTTTCTAAGTAACAATTTTGAAAAGTATTCTTTTGCTTTTAGTCCACTTATAAATAAAGAAATATCCTTTAGCGCTTCTTGTTTAAATCTCACATTAATCATAAACGGACCATGTTTATATATCCATGCATAAGCTTCATTTTCATAAAAATTAAAAATAAATTTTTTCCCATCAAATAAATTATTAGAAAAATAATTTTTCAATTTGTTGAAGATATCTATAGGACTACTTAAATTGGGTAATATTTTTGACTCACTTCGTGAAAAAGTTGGTTTCATAATTTGTAAATTTTCCTTTTCCACATCATAAATTTTAATACCTGAAAGTTCATACGCTTTCAATGGGTCAACTCTATGAATACCAAATCCATTTTTGGTAAGATTTTTGTTTTCTTCTTTTGTAATCCAACACAATCTTTGTTGAGATATTAACTCTTTAATTTTTTCAATAGTAAGTTCACCTTTTTTATACAATGATATTATCTCATATTTAAAATCATGAGCAGTTGTCAAATGTTCATCTACAAAAAGTTGATGCACAATTATAACTTCTCCATTTTTGGTTTTTATTGTACTGTTCCAATCATAATTTCGAATATCTTTTCCTGTTAGTTGATAAAATTGTTGATATGCTTCAACGCTTGCAAGGTGCTTTGGAAACAAAGATAAAACCCATTCATCATGAGTGACTCTATCAAAAATCCATCTTGTCGCAACACTATCATTTTCAACTCTTTCTTTTGTATAATCTAAAATACATTTACACCAAACATTGAGTTCTCTTTCTTTATCATAATTTTTCATAGTTTAATCCTCACAAAATTTTTAAATAAGCTAAGGTGAACGTTGTACTTTGGACAAAACATAATGTATGGATTGTTATCATTTGAAAAAATTTGCTCTTTAATTTATAACATAATTTTTATAAAGTGCGTCGATAAAGCAGTCGGAAATCAGTTTCATCCCGGCGGTGTTTGGATGAAGAGAATCATTTGCATAAG
>CANQFL010000075.1 GCA_947598785.1 uncultured Clostridia bacterium | reverse complement strand
GCTGGCCTTAACGAATATTCTAAAAATCATAAGACAATCTATCCGATTGCCTCTCGTTGCGGTGTTTTCGCAAAAACTGATATACAGCCACTTTTAAATGAAGGCGCAAAAAAAGAAGATATTTCTGCTTCTATTTTTCAAGCAGTTGTTAATCAGACGATTTCTGGACTTGCATGTGGCAGAAAAATCAAAGGAAATGTAGCCTTTTTAGGTGGTCCATTAAATTATTTATCAGAACTTCGTAAAAGATTTATTGAAACACTTGGATTAACTGATGATGAAGTTATTTTACCAGAAGACGCTCATCTTTTTGTAGCTAAAGGAGCTTGTTTAGATTCTGAAAAAACTAAAAAAATTACTTTTGAAGAATTGAAAGAAAAACTTGAAAAATTTAAAAACGCTAAATATTCTGAAAGTAAACCTTTAGATCCACTATTTAAAACAGAAAAAGATTATATAGATTTTAAAGCTCGTCATGAAAAAGAAAAAGTTAAAAGATCTTCTTTGGAAAATTTCAAAGGCGACTGTTTCTTAGGAATTGATGCTGGATCTACCACTACAAAACTAGTTTTAATTGATAATGAAGGAAAACTTTTATATTCTTTGTATAAAGGAAATCAAGGAAGTCCTTTAAAAAGTGTTATTTCAATGTTAAAAGAATTATATAAGGTTTTACCAAAAGAAGCAAAATTAAGATTTAGCGGTGTCACAGGTTATGGAGAAAAACTAATTCAAACAGGTATTAATGTTGATTTAAGCGAAATTGAAACAATAGCTCATTATACTGCTGCTAAAGAATTTATGCCAAATGTCAATTCTATAATTGATATTGGTGGTCAAGATATGAAATATATAAAATTAAAGAATGATGCTATTGACAATATTATGCTAAATGAAGCTTGCTCATCTGGTTGTGGATCATTTATTGAAACATTTTCAAAAAGTTTAAATTTAAATATAAATGAATTCGTTGAAGAAGCTATAAAATCCAAATCTCCTGTTGATTTAGGATCTAGATGTACAGTATTTATGAACTCAAAAATTAAACAGGCCCAAAAAGAAGGTTTCGGAGTTGGAGATATTTCAGCTGGGCTTTCATATTCTGTTATCAAAAATGCTATTCAAAAAGTAATGAAAGTTAGAGATGTAAAATCTTTAGGAAAAAATATAGTAGTTCAAGGTGGAACTTTCTATAATGATGCAGTTTTAAGAGCCTTTGAATTAATCACTGGAAAAAATGTTATAAGGCCTGATATTGCTGGTCTTATGGGTGCCTATGGTGTTGCTCTTTTATCAAAGGAACAATATAATTCAAATCTTGATATGACTTATTATTCTACAATTTTAAAAGAAAATGAACTTGATAATTTAGACGTAAAAATAACTAATGTTAGATGTGGAAAATGTGAAAATAACTGCCAATTAACTGTTAATAAATTTGGAAATGGAAAAACTTTCATCTCTGGAAATAGATGTGAAAAAGGAAGCGGTAATATTACTCAAAACTCTGATTTACCTAATCTTTATAAATATAAATTTGAAAGATTATTTAATTATGAGCCATTATCAGAAGAAAAAGCTTTTCGTGGAGTCATTGGAATTCCTAGAGTTTTAAATATGTATGAAGATTATCCTTTCTGGTTTACTTTTCTTACAAATTTAGGATTTAGAGTTATCCTTTCAGAAAAAAGTAACCGTGGAACTTATGAAAAAGGAATGGAATCTATGCCATCTGAATCAGTTTGCTATCCAGCTAAACTCTCACATGGTCATATTATCAGTTTGCTTGAAAAAGGAATTACTACAATATTTTATCCATGTATCCCATTTTCAAGACAAGAATATGAAAAGGCTGACAATCACTATAATTGCCCTATTGTAACTTCATATCCAGAAGTTTTGAAAAACAATATTGAAGAACTAAAAAATGAAAAAATAAAATTTATAAATCCATTTTTACCTATAGATAATATTAAAAATTTGGTAAAAGTTGTTTCAGAATTAGATTGCTTTAAAGAATATAAGTTTACAAAAAAAGAATTAATAAATGCTTCAAAATTAGCTGAAAAAGAATATCAAAAATATCGTGAAGATATTCATAAAAAAGGAATGGAAGCTTTAAAATATATCGAAGAAAACGACAGTCGCGGAATTGTTTTAGCAGGTCGCCCTTATCATGTTGATCCAGAAATAAACCATGGAATTGATACTCTAATTACAAGTTTAGGATTATGTGTTTTATCAGAAGATAGTATATCAAATCAAACTGAAGCAAAACATCCTATTCGTATTGTTGACCAATGGACATTTCATTCTAGATTATATGCTGCTGCTGATTTTGTTGGAAAAAATGATAGGCTTGAGCTTATTCAACTTAACTCTTTTGGTTGCGGAGTAGATTCTATTACTACAGATCAAATTGAAGAAATTTTAAAAAGCTATGATAACATGTATACATTAATAAAAATAGACGAAATTAACAACCTTGGAGCAATTAGAATTCGTGTACGTTCACTTTTGGCTAGTATGAATAAAAAACTTGCTATGAAAAAAGAACTTGAAAATAAAGATGTTGGAAAATATGAAAATAATAAAGTTATTTTCACAAAAGATATGAAAAAAGCTGGATATACTATACTTTGCCCTCAAATGTCTCCGATTCACTTTGATTTATTTGAAGCTGCTGTAAAACCATCTGGTTATAATGTTGTAGTTTTAAAAGAATTTACCCAAAACACTGTAGACATTGGACTTAGATATGTAAATAATGATGCTTGCTATCCTGCAATTTTAACAACAGGCCAAATGATAGAAGCTCTTCAATCTGGAAAATATGACCCTAATAGAACAGCTTTAATAATGTCCCAAACAGGTGGAGGTTGTAGAGCTACAAATTATATAGGATTTATAAGAAAAGCTTTAAAAGACGCTGGATTTGAAAATATTCCAATTATATCATTTAATGTTATAGGTTTAGAAAAAGCCAGTGGTTTCAAAATAACGCCAAAGCTAGCTGAAAACCTACTAAAAGCGGTTATATATGGAGATTTAATGCAAAAAATGCTTTATAAAAATAGAGCTTATGAAAAAAATAAAGGCGAAACTCAAAAACTTTTCGATTTATGGATTTTAAGAATTAAAGACTTAATTAAAAATGGTACATACAAACAATTTAAACAAAGTATGTTTGACATAGTTAGAGATTTTGAAAAAATAGAATTTGAGCCAAATTTGGTTAAACCTAAAGTTGGAATTGTTGGAGAAATTTTAGTTAAATATCATCCTTTTGGAAATAACTTTGTTATAAACAAGTTAGAAGAAGAAGGTGCAGAAGTAGTTATGCCTGATTTTATGGGATTTTGCTATTACGTTGCTACAAATAAAATCACTCTTAACTCATTAATAAAAACCAATAAAACATTAGCATATTTATTTAAATGGGTTATAAAATTATTGAACATTTTAAATAGGAGTTATAGAGAAGCCTTAGCTGAATCAAAAAAGAATTATTTACCTTTAGCTGATATTTGGGAACTTGAAGATAACGTTAAAGATATTTTATCAATAGGAAATCAAACTGGAGAAGGTTGGTTTTTAACCGCTGAAATGATAGAATATATCGATCATGATATTCCAAATATAATTTGTGTCCAACCTTTTGCTTGTTTACCAAATCATGTTGTTGGAAAAGGTGTAATAAAAGCAATTAGAGAAAAATATCCAAATGCAAATATTAGTCCAATTGATTATGACCCTGGAGCTAGCGAAACAAATCAAACAAACAGAATAAAATTACTTATGACTGTTGCTAAAGATAATTTAAGTAAAAATAAAAATCAGAAAAAGGCAATTGAAATTGAAAATATTGCTGATAAAAAAAATAAATCAAAACTAAATAGTAAGTTATAATTAAATTTTAAAAAATAAATTAAAAAAATTTCAATTTTTGGTTGACAAATAGAATTTTAGGTGTTAAGATATATGTGTTGTTATTCTTAACTACCTATGGAGAGGTGGTCGAGTTGGTTTATGGCACCAGT
>CANQFL010000074.1 GCA_947598785.1 uncultured Clostridia bacterium | reverse complement strand
AACAAAATCACAATAGTAACATTTTTGCTTACAAAATGGTATATGAATATATATGCCAAGTTCCTTTTTCATATTTTTCTCCTAGTCGTTTGCTATTTCCATAATTCTTTTCAATCTATAATTTACCCCAGACTTTCCAACAGGTGGATTTAACAATTTTCCAAGTTCTGTTAATGACAAATCTGGATTCTTTACTCTTAACTCTGCAATTTCTCTTAAGTTGTCATTTAGCTTGCTAAATCTTTTTTCTCTTTTCAACTTTTCAATGGCTTCAATTTGTTCAACTGATGCATTTATAGTTTTTGTTAAATTTGCAGTTTCACAATTTACTAACCTGTTTATTTTTCCTCGCATTTCTTTTTCAATTCTAATATCTTCAAATTTCATCACTGCTCTATTTGCACCAATTAGTGCAAGTATTTTAGATATCTCTTCTCCTTCTTTTATGTATATGCAAAACTTGTCTTTTGTAATTAATTTTTTGTGTTTTATTTCAAATATATTTATTAGATTTGAAGCAAAGTTTAAATTTTCTTTACTTGAAAAAGACATTTCAAAATGATATTTGTTTTGTGGATTATTTATTGATCCAGACCCTAAAAACATTCCTCTTATTATTGATCTTTTATTTTCTTCTGACTCGTTATATATTTTTTGTGCGTTTTTAATTATCACGCCTTGTTCATTAACTTGTAGTTCTTCAAGCTCTGGTGCATTTGAAAATATAACAAATAAATTTCCACTCATTTGTATATCATGTTCTACTTTTAAATTTGATAAAAGTTTAGAATATCTGTTTATGTTATAATCACTTTCTGTTGCAAATTTCAATTTTTCAGTTCTTGCCTTTTTAACCACATCGCAATTACTTGTAACTAAATATCCAAGTAGTTCATATTTTATTTGATCTTTTTTTGCTAAATTATTTAATGTTCCAATTTCTTGCTTTATTTCTGAAGAAAATGACATATGTTTTCCTCCTTACATTAATTTTGCACATACAACTCTATCTTTGTCACATAAATCTTTTTTGCAATATTCATTTTTGTATTTTGATTCATTTCTTATAATATCAAGCACTTGGTCTTTTTGATCATATCCTATTTCTAAACAAATATATCCCCCATATTTTAAATAATTATGTGCTTCTGGAATTATTTTTCTGTAAAATTTCAATCCATCATAGCCTCCATCTAATGCAATTTTAGGTTCTTTTTTTACTTGTTTATCTAATTTTTTCATTACATTCTTTTTTATGTATGGTGGATTAGAAACAATTATATCAAACATCTCATCTTCTAATTCTTCATATAAATCTGATTTTACAAATTTTATTCTATCTTCAACTTCATTTTCTTTTGCATTTCTTTTTGCAATTTTTAGAGCTTTTTCACTTATATCAATTGCCGTTATTTTACTACCCTTAATATATTTTGCCAGAGATACTGCAATAGCTCCACTTCCAGTACATAAATCTAATATCTTTTTTGCATTTATTTTTTTTGCAATGTTTATTACTTCCTCCACTAAGCATTCTGTATCTGACCTTGGAATTAACACATTTTCATCAACAAAAAAATTTAATTTCATAAATTCTTGTGAATGTGTTATGTGTTGCAATGGAACTCCAAGCCTTAATTTTTCTACATAAGTAAAATACCTTTGTTCTTGTAATTTTGTAATTGGATTTGTGTCATAAACAATTAAATATTGTCTTGATTTTTTTAATACATACTGCATCAATAATCTTGCTTTAGTTTTAGGCATTTCTACTCCACCACTTTTTAATAATATTGATGCTTTTCTTATTGCATCTTTTATTGTAATCATCCAAATCACCTTCTTTATTTTTACTGCAATTATTATATCACCAATTTTTATTTTTTTCATTATATTTTGCTATTTTTCTATTTACAAATTAGATTAACTAATATAAAATAAGAATAGATATGCATAAAAATTTTATTCATTATAACTTTTACATAAGAAAGGAAAAAGAACAAATGAAAAACAAATATGAATTAAATTATAAAGATTTAAAAATGTCTTTCAATACAGATAATTTTAAATTTAAAACAACAAAAGAATTAGAGCCTATAGCAACCGGCATTGGTCAAGAACGTGGAATAAAAGCTTTTGAATTCGGCTTACAAGTTGATGTTAAAGGATACAATCTATATCTTGAAGGTCCAAGCGGTGTTGGAAAAACAATGTATTGTAAAAACTATTTAACAAAAATTGCCAAACATAAAAAAACACCAAATGACTGGTGCTATATATATAATTTTGATAATCCAAATGAGCCTATAGCTGTATCATTACCTGCAGGTCAAGGTAAAGTTTTTAAAGAAGCAATGGAAGGCTTTATTAAAGAAGTAAAAAAAGACATCAAAAAGACTTTTAATGCAGATGATTTTGAAAAAGAAAAAAAATTAATTAAAAAAGAATATGAAGAAAAGCGTTCTAATCTATTAAAAGATTTAGATAAAAAAGCTGCAAAATATAATTTTAAAATAAGGTCAGCTCAAAATGGCATCTATATGATGCCTGTTGTTGACGGGAATCCTGTTGAAGAACCTGAGTTTGAAAAGTTGCCAGAAGCTGTAAAAAAAGTATATGAAGAAAATGCTGTTCATGTTCAAGAAGAAATAATGCACGCTATTGGGAAAATAAAAGAAATTGAAAAAGAATCTGATAAAAAAATCTCTGAATGGCAATCAAACATCACTTTACTTACTGTAAATGTTCATATTAATTATTTAAAATCTCAATTTAAGAGAAATAAAAAGATAACTAACTTTTTAAATGATGTTAAACAAGATATTGTAAAAAACATTTCGTATTTTGTTGAAGGTGATAGAAGGCAACCTGTTCCTCAGCAACAACCACATATGGGTCCTATTCAAAAAAGACCAGATCCTTCTGACAATTACAAAATTAATTTATTTGTTGACAATAGTGAACTTGAAGGTGCTCCTGTTATAATGGATTCAAACTATTCATATCATAATATATTTGGAACTATTGAATATGAAAATTATTTTGGAGCATTAAAAACTGATTTTTCAATGTTAAAACCAGGCTTATTACAAAAAGCAAATGGTGGATATATTATTTTCCAAGCAAAAGATTTATTAAGTAATCCATATTGCTATGAAGCATTTAAAAAAGCTCTAAGAATTAAGGAAATTGGAATTGAAAATCCACAAGATCAAAACAGTTCTATGGTAATGGTTTCATTAAAACCTGAACCTATTCCATTAGATTTAAAAGTATTGCTTATTGGAAATTCTAGCATTTATCAAACACTACTTGCAATGGATTCAGATTTTAGAAAATTATTTAAAATTAAAGTTGAATTTGAAGAAAATGCACCAGTAACAAAAGATAATGCTGTAAAACTTGCACGCTTTGTTCACGGCTTCTGCGAACAAGAAGATTTACCACCACTAGATAAAAAAGCCATGGGAAAAATTATAGAATTTTCTTCAAAATTATCTGGTGAACAAACTAAACTTTCCACACGTTTTTCAGAATTGGGTCAAGTTGTTGGTGAAGCAGCCACCTGGGCTAAACTTGCAAAATCAAAAGTTGTTACACCAGAACATATAGATAAAGCATTAGAAGAACGCATTAAGAGGGTTGAAAAATATAATTCAAAATATACAGAAATGATTAAAGATAATTCTCTATTAATTAATACATCTGGTTACAAGGTTGGAGAATTAAATGGTTTAACAGTTCTTTCTTATGGTGATTACACATTTGGAAAGCCAGTAAAAATTACTGTAAACACATACACTGGTAAAAGTGACATTGTAAATATTGAACGTGAAGTTGAACTTTCAGGTTCTTCTCATTCAAAAGGTGTTTTAATACTAACTGGATATCTAGGCGAAATGTTTGCTCAAGATTTTCCACTTTGCTTAACTGCTAGCATTTGTTTTGAGCAATTATATGGTGGAGTTGATGGTGATAGTGCTTCAAGTACTGAACTATATGGATTACTTTCTAGTCTATCTGGAATACCTATTAACCAAGCTATTGCAGTTACAGGATCTGTAAACCAAAAAGGTAAAATTCAACCTATTGGTGGAGTAAA
>CANQFL010000073.1 GCA_947598785.1 uncultured Clostridia bacterium | reverse complement strand
CGAAATCGTATGACAAAAGCATAAAATTTTGTCCGAAATATCTGGCAAAGAGCATATCGGATCTCAATTTAATTTTTTCTCCCTCTACTATATTAAGGACATTTCTTGCCAAAAAATTAAGGCTGTAAATGCAAAATCTATAAAGTTTTTCTTTTTCTTCCCCCCCTCATTATATACCTGTTTTGTAAGGCACGAAGGCTTCTCTTCGCCTTTATTTTATGAGAGTTTGTCCAAAACAAATTGTTTTATTTTTTTTGCCTCACACTTATATAGGGCGACCGTATGGCAAAAAACAGCCTAATTCCCTTTGTTTTAGGGATGGTGCTTTTGTTGTAAATCTAAAAAATTTTTTGCCCCCTCATACTATATAGGGACACTTTTTTGAAATCGGTGCCGGATTTCTGGCAAAATTTTTCTCCCTCTACTTTATTAACTACATTTTTTTTGCAAATCGTGGGGTATGTTTTGCCCAAATTTTTATAAAATCTTTGTAAAATTTTCACTTTTCTTGTCAAAGGCAACAAAAAAGAGAGATTGCTCTCTCTTTCTCTTTATTTTTTACTTTTCTTCGATTTCTAATTTCCCAAAATCAAAATAGTCGCTATCAAAAAATTCCGTCATTGACATACCTAATGCACGAATAATAAGCGCCATGTTTTTGAAATTTGGTGTTTGATATTTGCAAGTCAAAATATCCGTCATTGTGCTTTGGTATAAGCCCGTTTCTTGTGCCAATTTGTATTGTGTCATGTTCTTTTCTTTCAACACTTCTTTCACTCTCAACGCAAAAGCTTTATTCAGTTTCATAATTCGTTCTCCTTACTTCGTTTTTCACGATATAACCATTTTAGCCGACATATCGCGATTGACTATTTAAGGTTTTCCCGAATTTTCGTTGATTATTCTGGAAAAATGTAGTATAGTATATAGGGAAAAGCCGAAATCGTGGGGTTTGCGTGGAAAAGAAAACTGCCTTTATTGGACATAGGCATATATTTGATAGAAATTTAAGAGAAAGATTGTATAATGCGGTCGAACAAGAAATAGAAAACGGCTGCCAATGTTTTACTATGGGCACCCATGGAGATTTTGATAAGGAAGCATTAAGCGTTTGTCGAGAATTGCGACAAAAATACAAAGATATTAAAATCGAAGTTGTTATCACGAGTTTTGCACAAATAAAGCCTATTGTTGATCATGACGAAATCTTTGGAGATGAAGTCTATAAGCCTTATGAAGATGTTGAAACAACAATGTATGAAATTGAAGAAACGCATTTCAAAAAGAAAATAACCGAAAGCAACAAACAAATGATAGATACTTGCGATACTTTAATTTGCTATGTTGATGAAAACTACAAATATGCCAGCGGTGCTTTGACAGCCTACAAATACGCAAAGAAAAAAGGCTTACGAATTGTAAACCTTAATTCATGAATTAATAACATTTTTTTTCTTGCTTTTACAGAATTGCCTTTTCAACGCAGACAATTCATTATTAGCCTGTTTAAATGTATCGTCATTTATATCGTCTCTGAAATTTTTATTTATTATCGTTTTATTTTTAAGATCTACAAAACTATACCAAAGTTGTGCAGCGCGAACTATTCTACTATCAACAAATTGTATTTTATCAGGCGAACAATTAAATATCGTTAAATTATAACTTGTTGTTAAAGAACTTTCAAACTTTATTCCATCATAACCAAATTTTCGTATTAAGTCAGAGATGTATTGACAGACCATATAAACACTTTTATCTGATGGAAGAGCTCTAAAAGCATTGTAAATTTTCATTGGATAATATTTGCTTTCAAAATTATTCTCTTTAATCTTCGTCAAGTCCAAAATTTTTAATGGCTTCGTTATTTTAAAACGGGCAAGCGAAATAAATTCCATAATGTTTGGCTTAGTTTCAACAAGTGCCGTATATTCGTCTTCCGATAAATATAGGTATGTAGAGCCTGTTAAATTACATCTACCATCCTGTGCAATACGAAGGGGTGGCTCTTTTGAATTTTGGCTATTATATCCAATTTTTTGGGATATGTTTATTCCATGCCTTTCTAATCCTATATCTTCTTCATTTTCTATTTTGCGTGCTCTATACAATGAATTAGTGGTAAAATATGGATCGCAATCTAAATATTTAGACAATGTTTTTACTAACCAATCATAAAAGTCGGTTGTTTCAAGCGATTCCAAATCGCACGTTCCAATTATTTCGCAAAAATCCATAAAATTTTTTTCATTTTTAAACCTCACATTTATATCATTAATTCGATTTATAAATTCTTGCGAAGCTTTATCTGAAATTTCGACCATTAGAATTCTCCTAATTTCTCTTTTAAAATTTGCCTATCCCATAATTCAACATTATTGGCTTTTGCAAGATCCTTTGCACTTTTTGTAAAGGTGCTGTTTGTAATTACCATACATTTATTAGCATTATAAAATTTCATTCCGCCTACGGCTTCCATAATTGCGTGATTGCCAACAACTCCATTATAGCATTTCGTTTGGATTGCAATAATAGTATCGTTTTTTGTTGCAAGGACATCAATGCCTTGATCTCCACTCGCTTTCGTTATTTCTGTTTCAAAACCAAGTTTTTTAAATAGTTTTGAAATGAAAGTTTCAAATTCTATACCTGACATTATATCAATATCAGACAATGTTGTTTTACTTGTTGTTCCATTTATGATATTATCTAAATAATTTTTTGATTTATAGCGTTCAATTTCCGAAATAACTTTATCTTTTAAAAAGTTAATAAAATCTCTATACGATAAAGAGTTTTCAGTATCATAGAAGTAGTGCAACAACGCAACATATTCAATAATTTCCTGATATCCGTAGCCAGAATTATATAATTTCTTGATAGCATCCATATCATCTTCATCACTCAAATTATATTTCTCTTTCAAAGAATTAAATTTGTTAAATTGTTTTTCTCTATGTGTTATTGCTAAAAGTAAATACAAAGCATCATCATCAACTAAATCTTTTTTTAGATAT
The DNA here is from genome assembly GCA_947598785.1 of uncultured Clostridia bacterium. GTDB lineage: Bacteria > Bacillota > Clostridia > Christensenellales > UBA1242 > Caccovivens. Next base: position 1,153 of record CANQFL010000073.1, on the reverse strand, counting down.
CCGTTTTGTTTCAACGCATTTTTAAAATATATGATTTCATCAAAAATAGGATTATCATCAACAAAGTCAATATCTACCATTACTCGCTTTTTTAAAGTCCTATCATTATTAAACCATTTATTTTCTTCATATTCTTTTAATTGTTCCCTAAATACTTTACCTGAAAAGTTTTTAATGATTTGTAGCCTATCAAACACAACATTTGTATAACTATTCAAACCAATATTTAAAATGGTTTGTATGTTTTTATCGCAATTTAATATTTCTTCCTTCTTAAAAAAAGGCTCGTAGTGACCATAATAACCAATGTGTTTAATATCAGAGCCCTGATAAATATTTTTACATGGTATAGCAAAAATTTCTATGTAGTCTAAATCTCTATCTTGAACAAACTTATTAATAAGATCAACAAGTTTTTTGTCTTTTTTCATGTTCTCCATTCGAGATGCAATGGATTTCAAATAAACTTTATTTTCAAGTTCGGCAATAAGTTCTTTTGCTTTTTTTGCACATGTTTGATACGTTTTATTTCGATTTTCTTTTAACAATAACAGTGCAAATATTTTGCGCATTACTTCGTTTTCACAATTTGCCTTTTCTAATGTTTTAAATACATCTTCATAATTGTCTTCTGAAAAATTATATTTCTGCTTTAATTTTTCTAATTCTTCCATTTTTTCAGCAAACCATATTTCTTTATCTTTGCGAAGATTTCTCTTTGTTTGTTTATCTACATTTTGAGTTTCTTGTTTTAAACTTGTGGTTTCTACTGTTGTATCATTATTAAAATTATTGTCCAATAATCGATTTAAAAAATTTTTAAATTTACCCATTTGCTTTCTCCCGTCTCATTATAACATACTTATTTAAATTTTTATAGCAAAAAATTAAAGTTTTTAATTTAAGAACAAGTATATGTTTGTTTTTGTTTAATTTTCTAACGAAAAGTTGTAAAATGCAAAAATAAATTGCAAAAACTTAAAAAGTATGATATAATACAAAACGACAATACCTAACAGGTGCAAAATGCGATTTGTCTTTATTTTCAGGGCGTTCAGGGGAACAAAACAACTTTGTTTGTCATCAAAAGTGAACATATGACAAGTTGATTAGAAAACTCAAAATCCCGCGAGGGCAACTTCATGAGGGTTCG
>CANQFL010000072.1 GCA_947598785.1 uncultured Clostridia bacterium | reverse complement strand
ATTGGAAACATATCCCTGATTTGTTGTATATCTATCGCTTGAATTTTCTGTTTTTGAATTTATCATCAATACATATAAATCAGAATCTTTTGTTGATGGATTATTCCTTAAATGAAATCTATTTGAACTGTAATTTTGAAAGGCGCTTCCTGTTGTAATCACTCCAGATGTTGCCCATTCTTCTGGCATCTTTCCTGTCCAACCTGTAAGGCTTTTCCCTAAGTTATAATTCGTTACACCTGAAGAAAAATTATTATTCGACATTGTTTTTTCTTGTGTGAAACTTGTGTAGTATGGAGCAAGTGCTTCTGCTTTTGATATATCTCCTAATGAAAAAATTAATCCAGTTGCTGAAAGTGGGAAAATAATTGTTAATAGAAATAATATCAATTTGTTTTTTATTGTCTTTATTTTTTTCATAATTCACCTTTTGTCAAATCTTTAAGTATTAAACTATGCTATTATAATACATTTAAATTAAATAATCAAATATTTTCTGCAAATTTATTAATAATAGTTATAGATTTTATTTTAAACCGAGGATTTTATGGTCGATTTTAAGTCAAAAAGTAGTAAATTATCTTTTAAATCTATTTTCATCCTTTCTTTATGTGGCGCTTTGATTGGTTTTATTAATGGATTTTTTGGAGGAGGTGGTGGTATGATTTGTGTTCCCTTACTTGAAAAGATGCTTCATCTTCAAAACAAATATTCTCATGCGACAGCAATCGCGATTATTCTTCCTATTTCTTTTGTAAGTTCTGTAATTTATATGCTTTCTGGCAATATTCAAACTTTACCTTTTCTTACTGTCGGAACTGGTGTTGTTTTGGGTGGTATTATTGGTTCTTTTGCACTAAAATTTCTTCCGTCAAAAGTTATCAGATTTATTTTTGTTTTTGTTATGTTAGCAGGTGGTATTAGACTTTTATTTTAGGAGTTTCTATGTTCTATTTTTTCTGCATTTTAGCAGGCCTTATTTCTGGTATTCTTGGTGGTTTGGGTATGGGTGGAGGTACTCTTTTAATACCTATTCTCACTATCTTTTTAGGCTTTGACCAAAAACTTGCTCAAGGTATCAATCTTTTGAGTTTTTTAGTTATGGCTATATTCTCTCTTTATATCCATTATAAACACGGATACGTTGTTACTAAAAATCTTTTTTGGATTATTTTTTGGGGTGTCATTTTCTCTATTTTGGGTGCTTTTTGTATGTCTTTTCTTCCATCTTTTATCTTAAAAAAAGTTTTTGGAGGCTTTTTATGCTTTCTTGCTTTATTAGAATTTATAAAAGTATTTAAAAATTAGTTTACAAATTCTCTTTTTTATGCTATATTTATGTATATAAATTTGCTTTTACTAGCAATTAAAAAGAGGTCTTATATATGGTTGATAAATCAAAATGTATTTCTTGTGGAACTTGTGTAGCTATTTGTCCTGTTGGAGCTATTGCTTTCGATAATGATGGAAAAGCTAAAATTGATAAAACGAAATGTATTCATTGTGGTGCTTGTCAAGCAAGTTGCCCTGTTAGCGCTATTGACCTTGATGCTAAGGAATAGGAGGTATTATGGAAAACATCGCTTTTATTCAATTTGATGAAAAGAAAATTAGACTTCAAATTATTCAATCAAGAAATGGTAGATATAGAATATTAGAAGAAGTAGAAAATCGTCAAGATATCACTAATGAGATTGTCAAAGATTGTCTTTTTAGCCCTAAAACTAAATCAGATATTTTGAAAATCTTGAATATTTATCGTTACACTATAGAAACTTTTAAAGTTGAAAAAATGATTGCTGTCGCATCTAATATTATCGTTAAGGCTCGTAATTATCGTGGCTTCCTCGATGAAATTTACACTAATACAGGCATGAATTTTATTATTACTAATGATGATGATATTGTCAAAAATGTTTACCTTTCTTGTATGACTAAAATTGATGCTTCTAAGGGCTATATTATTGATATCGAATCTTTTAATACCTATATTCTGAAATTTAATAGACGTAATGTTGTTGAATATAATGCTATCCCTTATGGCTTTAGCAATCTTTCTTCAGCTAATCTTAAATTTGAAGATATGGTTTCTACTATTAAAAAAGATTTGAAAAAAGCTTCTTTAGTTAAAAATTATGAGGAAGATATTATTATTGGCTGTGGCTCTACTTTTATTGATATCGCTCGTATCGCTAAAAAACTTATTAGATATCCTATCGATATTGATAACAACTATTATTTATCAAATATTTCTGTTAATAAAGTGCTTGAGTTTGTCAAAACTTTAGATTCTCAGAAAATTAGTAAAATTAAAGGTATCGGACCTAATGGTGCTCAAAATATTTTTGGGGGACTTGCTATTGTTACTGCTCTTTACGAAACTTTAAAGACTGAAGGTATTGTTATTTCTACTGCCGATTCTTTGGAAGGAGTTATTTTATCTAATCTCGTTGGTTCGGCTAATGAAAAATATAGCGATTTACTTCAAAATAGCTTAGATAGTTTGTATGAGTTTAAAAAAGAGGGCCTTTCTATTAATAGCCAAGTTTACGAGATGGCAATTCTCCTCTTTAAACAATTAAAAGTTGTGCATAAATTACCAAGAATGTATGTTAAACCTTTGAAAATTGCATCTTATATGTATGATTGTGGTAAATTTATCAATTTTAAAGACAATACTAAACATGCTTATTATGCAATCCTAAATTCAAATATTTCGGGTGCTTCTCAAAAAGATATTTTGTTGGCTAGTTTTGCTTGCTCTTGTCAAAATCTTGATAATTTCAATCTTCCAGAAATTATGAAATACAAAGAAATCCTTTCTGATGAAGATGTTGACGCAATTAGAAAACTTGGCGTTTTGGTTAATTTGGCTGTAAACCTTAATGCCTCTAGAAAAAATATCATAAATGACATAGTTTGCGATATTTTAGGAGATAGTATTATTATGAAAACTGTCGTTAGTTCTGACCCTTCTTTTGAAATTATGCAAAGTATGAAAGTCGCTAATGATTTCAAAAAAACATTTAAGAAAAGTTTGCAAATTATTTAATTTATATGCTTTTTATACTTTTTAAGGTATTTTATGGAGAAAATTAAAGAAAAAAATAATAATAAAAAAATATTTTGGTGGGTTTTCTTTTCAATTATGACTATAATTATTTGTTATATGTTTGTAGTTGTTTACTTTTTCTATATTTCTCCTTATAATATCGCTGCTAAACTTTTCGTTTGGCCTTTCAATTCTGAAGAAAATATAGGAGAATTTTATTCTGATGCTACTGTGCAAATAGATTACACTTATAAAGACAGCCAGACTAAAGAAGATATCACTGTTTCGGCTGTAGGTATCAATGTTAGAGAAAATGGGGTTTTAATCGCAATTTATGATAACTTCCGTGATTGTGATGAAAATACTAATTTGTTTATCTCTGCTAATAACGGCAAAAATTATATGGGTAAATTGCTTTATGGGGATTTAAACTTTAATCTTGCTGTTATTAAATGTGAAAATTTAGAAAATGTTAATGAGGAAATTAAACTTCCTTATGTCAATATCGCTAATGTTTCTAAAATTTTAACTGCTAATAAACTTTTCATATCTTCTTCTCCTAAAAGTGAAGTTAAATCTTGGACAGGTGCTCTCTCTAGTAGAGATGAAATCTTTTTCGATACAGTTGTTAGTTTGTCTGATGGCTTTATCGGTGTCGATTTAATTATGGAAAATTGTTATATTTTTAATTTTGACAAAAGTTACTCTTTTGAAAATATAACTGCCTATTTTACGGGTGGAGCTGTTCTTGATAGCTATGGAAATTTACTTGGTTTTGCTTATGGAAACTATCTTTTAAATGATAATGAAATTGTCGGCTACAGCCTTATTCCAGTTCAAAATGCTTCTCTTTTTGTTGATAAGGCGCTTGATGCTTATTATAATCAATCTTCTTTTAAAAATGAACTTATTGAAAATACTTTTGGATTAGATAAAATTGAAGTTGATTGTCATTTCTCCGTTTCTGAAACTGAAAGTGGTAATGTTACTAGTTTCTATAAAGATGGAACTTGGATTCCTTATCTTGATTCTATGATTAAATTTAATAGTTGTGATATGAATGGGGGATTTTACCTTCTCGAAGATTTAGTTTATAATGATAATGTCATTCTTGAAAAAGAAAATGTTATTTCTAAAGTTAAAATCGGAGATATCACATATTTGATTAATACTAAAATTGACCTTATGAACACTTTTTATAGTGCAAACGAGGGGCAAGAAATTGTTTTATATTATCATTCTATGAAAAATCAAGACGATA
>CANQFL010000071.1 GCA_947598785.1 uncultured Clostridia bacterium | reverse complement strand
CCAAAAAGCACATCATCGTTGAAATGTGCAAAATCGGGAGCAAAATCCCCAAGTTGTTTTCTTCCTGCATCTTGTGTAATTTTTTTCATATTTTCTCCTTTTAGTTTAAAAATAAATTGATTTTTTAATGCTGTTAAATGTAAGGATAATATATCGTGCTTGATATAATTTTTCCTTTATAACTTATATTCTTTGTTTATAATTTTAAACTTTCTGCCCAAGATTTTAATTCTTGTTTTGAAGGGTTGCCATTTAGAATTTTGCCTGAGATTATATTTGTGGTTTTGTCACACGAAGGTTTTAAATCTTTGGCTATGTTGCTAAGCCCACTTCCGCCAGAAGTTGCAAAAAGAACAATTGTTTTGTTTGCAAAATTGTAACTTTCCAAAAATGTATTTATAATTCTTGGTGCGGTGTACCACCAAATAGGAAAACCTAAAAATACTATGTCATATTTTGAAATATCCAAACTTTTGTGTTCAATTTCTGGACGAGAATTTTTATCATTCATTTCTAAAGTTGAACGGCTTTTTTTATCCATCCAATTTAAGTCGGCGGCTGTGTATGTTTGTTTAGGAACAATTTCAAAAATATCTGCGCCAATTGCTGTTGCAAGATTGTTTGCAACTTGTTTTGTTGTGCCACTAGCACTGAAATAAGAAACCAATTTTTTCATTTTTAACCCCCTTTTATAATTTAATTATAACATAAAAAGAAAAAATTGATATTCCTAAAATTAAAGTTATTAATATTTTTTAAATTTAACAGACCTCAAATAAAAAAAGCAGGTTGCCCTACTTTTGCTGGTTGAGATGAGTGGACTCGAACCACCGACCCCCATTATACTCCACTTTCGTTCCGTTTAAGGTGTGGGTCTAAAAAAGTATATTGTAACTAAAAAAAGTAGGTTGCCCTACTTTTGCTGGTTGAGATGAGTGGACTCGAACCACCGACCCCCACCTTATCAGGGTGGTGCTTTAAATTCGAGAAATTGAAAAGCAAAATCTTTGTTTTCAATCTATTTTATAGAGTATTTTATAAATTTTAATGTTTTGTAAAAACTTAAATTTTTTTAGTTTTATGCCAATTTTTATACCATTTGACATTATAAACCTCATTTTTACAATAAAACTTACTAAAATAATCTATCCATTCCTAACTCACACTATAAACAAAATTTAGTAAAAGCGACTAAGAGCACATTTCTCTCCGTGTTTAAGAGTTAAATGCCAACTGATCTCAATCTCCTTGTTGTGAGATTTACTTATATAATTTAGCATTTTAATCTCAATTTGTCAAGTATTTTTACAAAATTTTTTAAAATATTTTTTGCGTTCGATTTTTAGCAAAAGATGCTAAGCTCATATAAAGAAGAAAATTAAATTTGTTGTTATACATATTTTATCTTTTATTTCGGTAAAATTCCTTCTTTCTTAAAATAATTTAAAAGGTCTTCGTCTTTTTTGTATGGATGTTCATAATATATCCAATCAATATGACATTTTTTGTCTGATTCTCCGATAAAAGAAATTAATAGCACGGCATCACAAGGATGTTGCTGTTGCTTAGCCTCACAAAGCATTGTATATATTTCAAGTTTGGCTAATTCTTTTATGCCGACACCGAAAAAAACTATTAAGGTTTTTTTATCTTCTTGCTCAATTGCAATTGCTTTTGAGTAATCCGTCTCATGAGCGATTGCTTTGTTCCATGCATATAGGAATCTATTTATAAACTCTGAAGCAACTTTTGGCTCTATTTTTTGTAATAATTTTAAAATTATTTTATAGTTGGGATTATTTTTTGTCATATTACTTTTATATTTGTTTATTATTGCCAATAATCTTAGAGCAGATTCTTGATTGTCAATTTTTCCGTCATACAAATAATTAATAAAAAAATCTGAAAAGTCCTTCTCGTTCTTTATGTTGGCAAAAATTGTATAGTTTTCATTATCCCCCATGACAAAATTTGGCAGATTTTTTGAATCTTTTAACCAATTGCTTCTCTCTTGTAGATAATATAAAATATCATATGGATGTCTAATAATGTTCATCATTTCGGAATAATCATCAATACTAAACACATTTATTAAAAGATTCTTTTCAGAAATGATTATTTTTTTATAATCTTTTATTTCTGGATTATCAAAAATTATAATTGGATAAATCATGTAATCTTTATTTATTTGCACCATTTGGTGGTACAAATCATTAACAACAATTGTTTCATTTTTAATAGCCTTATAAGTATTAACAATCTGTTCGCAAGCCTTTTTGTAAACAACTTCTTGTAGCCAATTTTCATTAGATTTTTTTCCCTTATCTTGTGAACGCTCTTTGATTTGAATGGCTATATAGAAATCTGAATATTCAAATAGCCCATCACAAAGTTCAACTTTGTTGTTGTTTTTATCAAAATATTTAAGATTCTCATACACAAAATCTTTGCAAAAAAATTTCTCACCTATATCATTACATATTTTTTCGGATTTGGTCATACGGCTCCTTACCTAGACGATATTATACAACAAATATTTTAAAAATGTTTATCCTATTATCATTTTTTTGATAAAAATTATCCCACTTTTAAAGATTAGAGAAAATTAGAGTTTATTAGAATTAAACTTATTTATAGATAGAGATAAAACTATCTTTAAAAGGAGGTAACATGCAATTTCTTTTTATCTTAAAAGGAGGCTTTAATGGACTATGAAATATTCACAATTTTTAAAAATTACTCATTAGAAGCCATTTTAATTGCTTCGGGCTCATTTTTATTAACATATTTAATAAAAATACCAATAAAGAAAAAAACTGCTCAATTAGAAGAAAATAAGCGAAAAATGGTAAATGTTGTAATTTTGTTTATTCCATTGTGCCTCTCTTTTGTTTTTAGTGTCCTATACTATGGAATTACTAAAAACCAATGGGTTTCATTATTGGTACTCGATAGCACACTTAGTTCATGGCTAATTTCATTGTCAATGTACGCAATCGTATCCAGAATTTGGCTTGTTATCAAAGGTATAAAATCTGGCAATTTGCAAATCAACCCTGAACTAACCAAACAAACAATATCTTACATTAAGGATACATTGCAAAATTTGAATTCGGAAAACAAGAATGAAACTAAAAAACTACAGGACATAGTTAAAGAATTGTCCACACAAACTGAATTGCGAAATGAAATTGCCAACGACACTGTTCAAATCAATTTGGACAAACTGGCAGAAATTAATGCCAATTTAAGCAATCTAGAAACACAAAAAAAGAATGCTGAACAAAAAATTGAATCAAATAATCAAGCAATTGCAAGATACAATGAAAAATTATATATAAAAAAATAAAGGAGAGTAATATGGCAAATTTAAAATAATATGCCACCTTATTTCGCCGTATTTATGTGGGAAAGAACAGAATAAATCGTACTTTCAGCGCACACATTTTATCACAAAATATAAAATGAAGAAACATCAAAATAAAGATATTTTGTTGAAAATGCAAAATTTTTAAAATAAAAAAGGAGAAAATTATTATGAATCTACAAGATGATTTAAAAAATAAAAAAATAACCATTCTAGAAGATAACGGAGAACAAATGATTGTAAAAATAGAGAACATAAAAGAAGCATCTGTTTCGCAACCAATTACAGCAAAACCGATTATAAACAACTCGGCTATTACAACAAAAAAATATAATACCATAGCAAATGTGCAGTCATCGTCACAAATAACAGATGAAGAAATCAAAACAACGGTTTATGTTAATGACGAGCCTCAAGAACTTTGGGATGCCGACTCTAAAATAGATACCTCTTCAATAGCAGACAATTGTAAAAGCACCGATTCAAAACAAGTTCTTGCTGCAGCGCAAGGCAAGGTTTTAATGGATTTAATTAATGAATTTTATAATTCTGAAAATAAAACAATAACATTATATGGTGGCACCATAAAAGCGTCAACATTTGATGGAGACAGTGTAAAGGCGTCAACATTTGATGGAGACAGTATAAAAGTGTCAACATTATATGTTAATACGATAGATTTACAATAAAAGGAGGACTTATGCCATACTTTAGATTAAAAGGAAAGCCAATTTTACCACAAAATGCAGAATGCCCCGTTGAGGTTGTTGAACAAAGCTTAACTTGTTCTTCTGACCCGTTTTTCAAAACGAGTTCATCAGATAATAACGGGAGAATCGTATTATCAGGGGTTTCGGATAGCGGATACAAACTCATCACAGCGGATTCAAACACCAGTTTGGAAACACTAAAAAACCAAGACGCATTTGAAGGAAAATTGAAAATAAATAATGTTGTTCAAAAATATTGCCATAAAGGGCGTGCCCCTACTGGTG
>CANQFL010000070.1 GCA_947598785.1 uncultured Clostridia bacterium | reverse complement strand
TTATACAATCTTTTATGATGGACATTACGGTGCGTTTGATAGAAAGTGTGTGGACGCTGTTTTAAAACTTAAACATAAATACCCACACATTAAACTTATACGAATTTTGACATATTATCATCACGACAAAGAAAAATATGAATTGCCACCTTGCTATGATGGTTCCATATTGCCTGACATTGAAGAAGTTTATTTTAAACAAAAGATAACAAAACGTAATGAATGGATTGTCGACAACTGCGACATCCTTGTTTGCCACATAGAAGAAACCTATAAAAGTGGAGCTTATAAGATGACAAAATATGCAATCAAAAAATGCAAAAAAATAATCCATGTATGAATTTTAAATTAATGTGTATTTATTTTTCCTAACATTGAAGGCTTCTTTCCCACCTTCAAGTATTTCACAAATATGACCCTGTATTCCTTTTTGGTTTAATATACCTTTCTTTATCTCTCCAGATTCTTCATATAATATATTGTTGTTTTCTATGGCTCCGGAACGATATTCAAATCTAAATGTTTCATTTGGGCTATTAGCACCCTCTTGATTTGCGACGATAACTTCTTCTGTATCAGCGCCTAAAACTATATTTGCGTTATGCGTAACTAAAATAATTTGCCTGTCGTATTTCTTCTTGCGGATAAAACCAACTAATTCATCATATATTGATCGATTGTCTAGATCATCTTCTGGTTGATCAATAAGTATTGGACATTCAGAATCTGCTAAATTAATAAGTAATTTTAATAGAACCAGAGCCTTCTTTCCCGGGGACATTGTTTGAATTTTGTCGTTGTCTAATTCAACAGTGTAAACAATATTATACCAATTTGACAATATGTTTCTTAAAGCTTCTTCTAAAGTAATCCCACTTTTCAAGTAACTTGTGCCTTCTGGAGAAAACAAAGGCAAAATAAAATCTTTTAACATTTTCTCATCAACATCAGCTGGCATTCCATCTTCATAAAGATTGTAAATTTGTTTTAATTTTTTGTTGTTAAATAGACTTCTAACTTTTTCATCAAATTTCTCTAAACGAAAAGGAGCGGTTGCAATAAATTTAAGAGAATCGTCAAACTCAGAAGTTTTTTTGTTTACAACTGAAACATAGTCCTGATGCAATTGCTCGAAAACTGCTATTTTATGGGTTACATTCTGTAATAAATTATTAAAGATCTCTTGCTGTTCTTGTAATCTATGCTCAAGGTCGACAGCTGTTTTTAGTTGTTTTTCTTCTTCATTGATAGAGTTTGTTATCTGTTGTAAATTTTCAGTTTGTTTTAATACCTTTTCTTTTTCTGCGAGATCTTTGTTAATTGACAAAATTTGTTCTTCTATTTTTTCATTTTCAACAATAATTGCACTTATCTCATTTTGTAAGAAGCTCTGCCATTCTTTTTGCAGTTGCTTTTTATGCATTGATATAAAATCATTTAGTTTTTCAAGTAATTTATCAGATAATTGTACATGATCTTGTCCAACATACACATCAATATTCATTGCTTTTAAGGTTGAAATATCTTGTTTCCCCCAATACAATGTTTGATCTAGGTCTTTCTGAGCCTTTTTTAATGAATCATATTCTTTTAAATCTTCTTCATTGATTTTTAAAAATTTTGAAATTTGATCTCTTTGAGTTTGCAATTTTTTTATTGCATTTGTTACAGTTTCTACATTGCCATTTGCTTTTAATTCATTGCACAAATCATTAATCGTTTTATTGGCCTTTATTAAATCATAAATATCCGTATCCAAATCCCTAGTTGCACTTTCAAGATTATTATTGAACTCCTTATATTTTTGTTTAATTTCTTCATCTTGCAAGACAACATCCTGAATTATTTTATCAATTTCATCTTTTTCTTCCTGGTTATCACTCAACTTATTAAGATACGTTTGCGGTATATATACAATATTCCTTTTTTCTGTCGATCCATCACTTATAAATCCATCCTTCCAATATACCTTCAAGTTTTTAATATCAAATTCATTCCCGTCAAATTTTTCTTTATATTGGTCGTAATCTATATTTTTTACCATATTATTTAAAATAATGGATTTGCCTGTTGATTTTCCACCTATTAAACATGTAAGATTTGAATTAAACATTATGGGCTTAGTTGAAAATCTTTCATCATTTATTATAACTTTCTCTATAATATTATAATCCTTTTTGTTTTCAGGTTTAGTAGGACTTATTCTAACTCTCTCCTCTGGCTCATATATTATTTGTTTTAAACCATTAAAAGTGCAATCTGCCTTTATCCAACAGAAAGCGTCATTGTCAGGTTTTAATATTTTATCATTTGAATGGGCATCGCAACCATGAATACAAGGTTTAAGCTTCCCATATTTTCTTATTATATCATCTGGAGAAGTGATCTCTCCTAAAAAATATTTGGCATCATTATTTGAAGATGAAAAAATAGCATCTGAAAAATAATAAATGTCATCTTTTATAGAATTCGAATATTTTATACCTGAGACGCCATCATTTGAGCTATTTGATACGGCGATTATAACATTTTCCCTAAGTTCTTTATCATCTTGTAAAATAGTTTTTAACTCACCAAGTTCTACGACAAATTGATTGATTCCTTCCTTGTAAGCTTGTTGATCGCTTCGAGCAGAAGGAGAACTTAGTTTGCCCAACTTTATCAAATCTTCTCTGATTGGATGGAATATTTTTCCATTACTATGTTTAAAAGACAATTGACAAAATAATTTGCTATCGAGTTCGGAAACTATTTGTGGATTACAAATTAAATGGATATTTAATGCGGCATTTTTGGACACTGGTGTTACTCTCATTTCAATGTTTGGTAATATTAAGTCAAATTTAGTTGTTAAAACATTGTCTGACATTACTTTGCGATAGTTTTCTATAGAAAAATAATCTGTTATGCCTAGTACAGCCACCTGTCTTGTTTCATCGCAAGAGTTTATATAATCTAAAATATCTTTATAAAAATTTTGCCATTGTTCTTCTAATGTTCTACCTGTAAATTGATTATTTTTTTGGGTTCCTGGTGTATGAATATGTAAATCCCATCTTCTCCATTCAGATCCTAAAGAATATTCCATAAAGCCTCCTAAAAATTTATATTTATCCTTATCTGCCAAAAAGTGTAAAAAACTATATCAAAATTACACATTTGGGCACGAACTTTTTGTCAAAATCACACTTTTGGGCAGACAACCACTCAACTCACTTCTTTTTCGTCTTTTTCTTTTCTTGTGAGTTTACTTCAAGCAAAACTTTGTTGCTGGCATTTAGTGGCGAAATTATAGTTTTGCCAATTTCTCGTTCATACTGCATTCGAGCATTTTTGGCAATATTTCCACCGCGTTTTGCAATCTTTTTGTTTTCTTCAAAAGTTTTTGGTTTTTCATTCTTTGAAATACCTGTTGTTGTAACCTCGGCAAGCATATTAAGAACAAGTTCAATGTTTGTCATGTTGTCACGCAAGTTTTCTTTTCTCAAGCCTTTCAGTTTCTTATACTCTTGAACGCTCAATCCGGACCATGCTTTTGTCATCTCATTTGTGAGAATTGCATAATCCTTTTCCTTTTCAATTCCTTTTGCTTTCCATTCGTCCGTAAGTTCTTTTCGCATTTCAATCGTTTGCAGCCTTTGATTTATCCAACCTTCTGTATAACCTTTCGCACGATAGAAATCGGCTCCACGCAAAATTGCTTTTTCTGGATCGGCAATCTCATCGAGCCTTTCACTTCCGACTTGTGCGAGCCAAACTTTGAATGGCTCTGCCTTAGGGCTTGGGATAGATTGAACAAGTCGCAAAACCCCTTTTGTGTCAAGCACATCTTGCAAATAAAATTTCCCATCGGTCGATTGCAATTTCAGTTGACTACAAATTGTAGTCAACTCACTGCCTTCTTTCTTTAATCTAGCCTTTAAAACGCTCCAATATTTTCTTGGATTTGGGCTATCGGTTAAGATCCCAACGACATCGACAACAGAAAACCACCAATCTTCTTTTTCTTCGTCCCACAATGTTCTAACATTTTTGTTTTCAAACACTTTGATATTTGACATACTAAAGCTCCTATGTTTATATGATAGCATAAACATATTGAATTTGTATCAAAATTTTGCAAACTTTTCTTTTGTCGTAAATAAAAAATTGAGAAATTCTCCCCATCAAACTTTGTTCGTTTTAGGTAGTTTTAGGCAGAATTTGGGCGTTCAAATGGGCTAAATTTGCCTAAATGATGTCAATTGGTGTCAACTTTTTGTTTTGGTTTGACAGCAATTTAATTTTTGATATGCTTAAAGTCCTTATGTTTACGGCAATTTGTGAAAGTGGGTAAAAATTCTTGCGTTTTAGGCCTCCACCCTGATAAGGTGGGGGTCGGTGGTTCGAGTCCACTCAAGCCAACCAGTAAAAGCCCGATTTTATCGGGCTTTT
>CANQFL010000069.1 GCA_947598785.1 uncultured Clostridia bacterium | reverse complement strand
GTATTGGATATGGCATTAAGAAAAATTAAACTTGGGCAGTTATTGGAACCTTCTAATGAAATCAACACTAATGGTATTTATGATTTAAATCATGTTAAAGGGATTTCTACTCAAAAGCATTTTATTCAAACAAAAGCTGATATGGATGGGGTTCCTTTAAATAGATACAAAATAGTTAAACCAGAGCAATTTGCATACGTTCCAGACACGTCTCGAAGGGGAGATAAAATATCTTTAGCATATAACCATTCAAACGAAGTGATTTTAGTCTCTTCTATTTCTATGGTTTTTTCAGTAAAAAACAAATCGGATTTGTTGCCAATGTATTTGTTTATGTATTTTAACAGGCCAGAATTTGATAGATTTTCAAGATACAATTCTTGGGGGTCTGCTAGAGAGGCTTTTACTTGGCAAGAGATGTGCGATATAGAAATAGAATTGCCTGATTTACCTACACAAGAAAAGTTTGTTAATATTTATAAAGCGATGGTTGAAAATCAAAAGGCTTATGAAAGAGGGCTTGATGACTTAAAACTTGTTTGTGATGGCTATATAGAAGATTTAAGAAGACGCATGCCATGTGAAGAAATTGGGCCACATATTAAAAGAGCCCCCAAAAATACCGACAACAAAATTACTAAAGTTCTGGGGATAGGCCAGGCAGGATTTATTAGTCCACAAAAGGAGCCAAATGAATCACTTGCTAACTATAAAATTTTACAGAAGGGAAATATTTGTTACGCACCACCACTGTACAATATTTTAACAGGTGCGATACATTGTTTCGTTCAGGAAAACAATGCTGTATGTTCACCAATATATGAGGTCTTTGAATGTAATAAAGAGAAAATATTGCCTGAATATTTAATTCTTTGGTTAAAAAGACAAGAGTTCATTCGATATGCTGCTTTTTATGCTTTAGGTGTAAGACAAACATTTGATTACAATTTAATGGAAGAGGTCAAAATACCAATACCATCAATCGACATACAAAAATCAATTGCAAATATTTATGAATGCTACTTAAAAAGAAAAGAAATAAATGAAAAATTGAAACAACAAATCAAAAACTTATGTCCAATTTTGATTATAGGGTCAATTGAAGAAGCAAGATAAAGGAAATTATGAACACAAACGAGCTAAACGAATACTTAGAAAATTATCTTAAAAATGATGTTTCACGCAGAGCGATAATGTTAACCGCGGATTGGGGCTCTGGTAAAACTTTTTATATAAAAAATGATTTGATGAAAAAGTTAAAGAACAAATGTGTCTATGTATCTTTGTATGATATTAAGAATCTTGAAGAGTTAAATAAAGAGTTGTATTTAGAAATAAAACTAAAAAAATCTCAACATCCACAACTCTCAAAAGCTAAAAAGTACGTAGAAGCATTTGGATCTACAGTTGTAGGGATCGGGAAAACAATAATTAAAAAATTATGCCATGTGGATTTAAATGTTGACTGGGAAAAACCAAACATTGAAAAATTATATGAAGAAGTTAATTTAAAAAATAAACTCATAATATTTGATGATTTGGAGCGATCCCAAATAGATCTTATCGAATTTCTTGGATATATAAATAATTTAGAAGAGCATGACGGAATAAAAGTTTTGCTTGTGGCCAACGAACGAGAAATTTTGAAATATGACGAACGAGAGAAAAATAATGAGACTATATCAATACCGAATGAAGCAACTCTAAAATACTTAAAAATAAAAGAAAAAACAATAAGTGATACCATTCAATTCTATGGCAATACTTATAACATAATTCAAAATATTTATAATGAGTTTAAAAACAACTATTTTACGAAGATAAATGATGGAGGGTATTGCTGTAGCAAATTTAATATAATTGAAAAAATTGCATCTATAATGCAAGAATTAAAATGCAATAATTACAGGTTGTTGCTGTTCGGGTTGCAAAAAACATACGATATTTTTATAAAGTTAGACATTACGCAAAATTACGATTTAGAATTTTTAGAACATATTATGTTGGGTGCCGTTGCTTTTGCAATGAATAATAAGTTAACGGAAGATTTAGTTTGGAAAGAAATTTCGTATACATCGTCAACATTGGGTTGTGCCAGATATCCTTTAGATAAGTTTGTGTTTGACTATATTAGATATCAAAGATTTAATATGGGTGACATGCTGTTCGCACAAGATTTATTTTTAAAAGCTAAAGAACTTGCAGAAGCAGATAAGCATTTGAATATTTTGTATAACTACGATATATATTCAGAATCAGATGTCGTAGAAGCCATTAATCATATTTACGACTTTTTGAAAAAAAATAAAATATCTGCATCTGAGTATGTAAAAATCGCCAATTTTTTAATTTCATTAATTCCAATTATCGGGCATGAAAAGGAAATTGATAGCTGTCTCAATTGCATGCTAAAAAATGCAGAATCTCTAGTGAATGAAGGTAAAAAAATTAAATTTTATTCATCGTCCTTTGTTACCATTGAGGAAGAAAATTATCAAAATAAATTTAATGATTTTAAAACAAAATTAACAAATGTGGTGAACAAAGATGAAATTTTAATTAATTTTGATTATACTGTAAAAAATTTAGACAAATTTTGTGATGAGATTTTTCAATATGCAAATAAGCGAACATATAAAAATGGTTTTGCGAAACAACTTAATGTTGATAAATTCTTACAATTAATTAAACAGTGTTCGTCATTGAATATACGTAATTTAAGAGATGTTTTTTTAAACGTTTATAGGTATTCGAATATAGATCAATTTTATTACGAGGATAAAGAAAATTTAATTAAACTTAAAGATGGCTTGCAGAAAATTGTTGATGCAAATAGCAATATGGATGCCATTAAGAGGACACAGATGAAATGGTTTGTTTTTAATTTGCAGTCAATTATTGAAAAGTTGAATGGAGGTAAAGATGAAATATAGCTTTGAAAGAGGTAAATTCAATGAAGAAGAGTTGGAAAACGCTATTATTGAATTGTTTGAAGGGCAAGGATATATACATGTATTAGGGGATGACATTCATCGCCAATATAGTGATATTTTGTTGTACGATGACCTTAAACAATATTTATCTAATACCTACACAGATTTAACGCCAACGGAAATTCAAAAAATAATTAGTAAGTTGGACAATATTCCTGCTGTGCCTTTATATGATGGAAACAGAGAAACTTTTTGGCTGTTAAATTGCGGCTTTGATTTAATTAGAGATGATAAAAAGAAGATTGCCAAGCATATCGATTATATAAATTTTGACGAGCCAGATAAAAACATCTTTAAAGTTGTCAATCAATATACAGTGAATGTAAATTCAACGGTTAGATCAGATGTTAATCACAGAAGACCAGATATGATTGTGTTCATAAATGGAATTCCTATTTGCGTTTTTGAATTTAAAACGGCAATTGAAGAAGATAAAACAATTCATGATGCTTGGGAGCAAATAAACATTAGATATAAAAGAGATATTCCCGCTTTGTTAAAATATTCTATGTGCTCTGTAATTAGTGATGGTGCAAATACGCGACTTGGAACTATTTTTTCAAAATATAGATTTTATTATTCTTGGAATAAAGCAAACGAAAAAGACACCGTTGCAAATGGGATTAGCTCGCTGTTTACATTGGTTGAAGGTGTTTTTGCCAAAAATAGAATTGTAGAAATTTTACGTGATTTTATATTTTATCCTGACGATAGTAAAAATGAAGAAGCAATAATATGTAGGTATCCACAGTATTTTGCTGCCAAGAAAATGATAGGCAATATAAGAATCCATAAAAAACCAGAGGGAGATGGCAAAGGCGGAATATATTTTGGAGCAACAGGATGCGGAAAAACTTATACAATGATGTTTCTCTCAAGATTGCTGATGCAAAGAGACGCCGACACTTTTAATAATCCCACAATAGTTTTAATAACGGATAGAGAGGATCTTGACACTCAGGCGTCAAAATTATTTGTAACCGCAACGAAATATTTGGGCGACACAAATGTTAGAAGCATTGAAACTAGAAAAGATTTAAAAGATACACTTTCACTTAGACAAAGTGGAGGCGTTTATGTAACAACAATACAAAAATTTTTCGAAAGCATTGGCGTTTTGTCAGAAAGAAACAATATTATTTGTATTTCAGACGAGGCGCACAGAACGCAAACCGGTGTTGGCGCAAAATTAAAGAAAACAGAAAAAGGCGTGTTTACAACATATGGTTTTGCTGAGTATTTGAGACGAAGCTTTCCGAATGCTACATATTGTGGATTTACAGGGACACCAATTGATGAAGCAGTGGCGGTGTTTGGAAAAGTTGTTGATGCCTACACAATGAAAGAATCGTGTGATGATGGAATTACTGTAAGGATAAGCTATGAACCACGTTTGGCAAGAGTAATTTTGTCTGATAAGGATGCTAAAGAAATTCAAAAATATTATGAAAAATGCGCGCAGCAGGGCTCAAATCCAGAACAAATTGAGGAAAGCCAAAAGGCTATGAGTAGGATGACTGAAATTTT
>CANQFL010000068.1 GCA_947598785.1 uncultured Clostridia bacterium | reverse complement strand
ATACTCACTTCTAATGCGTTCTTCCTTTAAATTTTCAGAAAAATTTTCAAGTTCTTTTAAATTTGCCGAACAACCCTCTACAGATAGCCTATCAAAAGCCTTAATATCAGAAATAATTAAAAAACCTAGAGCATCTCCAAATTTTAATAAAGATAATTTTTCAACCATTTCTTTTTCTTCTAACAAATATCCCTCTTTTAACACTCCAAAAGTTTTATAGATTTCATCTATAAGCTTATCATGATTACTTGCAAGAATATCCTCTCTCGCTGACAATTCCATTTCACAGATTTGAAATACATAATCGGAAACTTTATCAATAATTTCTTCTTCTGACAAACCTAATGAATTTTGGTTAGAAATTTGATAAAAACTTCCATAAGTTTGAGTCCCCTCACCATATAAACCACGCACAGTTGTTCCAAGTTCTCTTGCTTCTTTTTTTATCAAATCTATATCGCCATTACGTTCTAATGCAGGAAGAAAAAGCATAACAGATGCACGCATACCTGTTCCTAAATTGGCAGGACTTGAAGTAATAAATCCGTAATCATTTGAATAAGCGACATCAATTTCAGAAAGTAAAAGATTATCAAATTTTTTTATTTCTCTGAATGGTTTATACAAATTAAATCCATTCACAATGCATTGTTCCCTAATATGGTCCTCTTCATTCATCATAATAATAAGATGTTCATCAGGAGAAAGAGCGACAGCTGAAATATCTTTATTTTCAATCAATTCTTTACTAATAATATGTCTTTCTAAAAGAGAATTACATTCATTAAGAGACAAATTTTTAAGTCTGATAATATCCATATCATCAAATTTTGCGATAGCACGAGAAACTACATCAAAGATGTATTCAGCATCTTCTTCACGAGTTTTCGTAAAAAAATTAAAACCTGACACATTGCGTGCCAACCTAATTCTTGAAGAAATTGCAATTTTATCAAAATTTTCCATTATCACCTTTATTAATTGTTGTGTTTATGTTTTTTTCCTTTAAACATTTTATCGACTGCAGCCTTAATAGAAGGAAGTTCATAGCATTTTTCACAACCTACAAACCCCGTTTCCAAAATTTCTTCAGCACTTGTGCCACATTTAGGACAAATTTCACTCACTTTCTTCAATTCCTTTCATGGTTAATGAAATTCTTTTTTTAGCAAGGTCAACACTTGTAACTTTGACTTTAACTTTATCTCCAACTTTAACAACATCACTTGGATGTTTAACAAAACTATCTGAAAGTTGTGAAATATGAACCAAACCATCTTGGTGAACACCAATATCAACAAAAGCACCGAAATCGACAACATTTCTAACAACGCCATCGAAAACCATACCCTCTTTCAAATCTTCCATATGAATAACATCAGACCTCAATACAGGTTTAGGCATACTTTCACGGATATCACGACCTGGTTTAAGCAATTCATTGGTAATATCTTGAAGAGTAGGAACTCCGATACCACATTCTTCAGCGACTTTCTTTTCACCTTTTTGCTCAACCATTTTAGGAAGAAGAACTAGATTATTATTTTTAACATCATCTTCAGATAAATTAAACAATTTTAAAAGTTTTCTAGCTCCCTCATAACTTTCTGGGTGAACTGCAGTGTTATCAAGGACATTTTCTCCACCAACAACACGAAGGAAACCAGCACATTGCTCGTAGGCCTTAGGTCCAAGTTTTGGAACAGAAAGAAGTTGTTCTCTAGACTTAAATCCCTTATTTTTAGTTCTAAATTCAACAATATTTTTAGCTATTGACATATTTAAACCAGAAACATAAGACAAAAGACTAGGAGAAGCAGTATTCAAATCAACACCAACACTATTAACGCAATCTTCAACAACTCCGTTTAATACTTCAGTCAGTCTATTTTGTGGCATATCATGTTGATATTGACCAACTCCAATAGATTTGACATCAATTTTAATTAGTTCAGCAAGAGGGTCTTGTAATCTACGAGCAATAGAAACAGCACTTCTTAAATTTACATCATAATCTGGGAATTCTTCTGCAGCAAGTTTAGAAGCCGAATAAACTGAAGCCCCTGCCTCACTAACAACAGCATAAGTAACAGGAAAATCAATATGTTTAATTAATTCTGCGACAAAAATTTCACTTTCTTTTGAAGCAGTACCATTTCCAATAGCAATAATATTAACATGATTTTTCTCAATCATACTTTTTAACTTTTCAATAGATTCTTCTGTTTTTGAACGTGGTGGAGTTGGATAGACAACAGTTGTATCAAGAACAGAGCCATTTTTATCTATCACAGCGATTTTACAACCATTATGATATCCAGGGTCAAATCCAAGGATAATATTATTTTTAAGTGGTGCTTCCATAAGAAGAGGTTTTAAATTTACTTCAAACATTTTGATAGCTTGTTCATCTGCGATATCAGTAAGATTATTTCTACATTCTCTTTCAAGTGAAGGGAAAAGTAATCTTTCATAAGCATCAGAAATAACTTCGTCCATAAGTAAATTTGTATCTTCATTATCCTTTTTAAAATACTTTTCTATAACAGGTTTAGTAAGCTTTTCATCAATCAAAACGCTAACTTTCAAGCATTTTTCATTCTCACCACGATTTATAGCCAAAATTCTATGAGAAGGAAGATTTTTAATCTCTTGCTTAAAACCAGAATATGTTTCATAAGTCAAATTTCCTTCTTTTTCAAGAAGTTCACAAGAAATAAATCCTTTTGCAGCAATAATTTCACGAAGTTCTTTTCTAAGTTCTGCACTATCAGATATTCTTTCTGCAATGATATCTTTTGCTCCAGCGATAGCATCTTCAACAGTTGGAACTTCTTCAGTAATAAAGTTTTTAGCCTCTTCCAAAACTTTCTTATCTTTTGATTGAGACTGTAAGATATCTGCAAGAGGTTCAAGACCTTTTGCAATAGCAACAGAGGCTCTAGTTTTTCTTTTAGGTTTATAAGGACGATAAATATCCTCAACTTCTGTGAGAGTCATAGCCTCAGAAAGAGCTTTAGCAATTTCATCTGTCCATTTCCCCTGTTCAGTGATAACCTTTTCAACTTTTGCTTTTTCTTCATCTAAGTTGCGAAGATATTTCAATCTATCTGCAAAATTTCTCAATACTTGGTCATCACAAGAACCGTGCATTTCTTTTCTATATCTTGCAATGAAAGGAATGGTATTTCCTTCATCAATAAGATTAATAATGTTTTCGCAATAATCCATTCTAAGTCCAAATTCGCTTGATAATCTTTCTTTAATTGTCATTTTTGTTTCTCCTTGAAAATAATTTAGCTATTAATTTAAGTGTATCATAATTTAGTGCATCTTGCATAACAATTTTTCTATTTTTTTGCACAATTTCGCCACAATCAACTGTCAAAGTGATATCTTTATTAGATTTTTCCCATACTAAAGTTTTAAAAATATCGTCATATAGAGAATCTTCGTTTTTGATAACAATAAAACTTGCTTCTTCGCCTTCTTTCAAAGATTTTTCTCCACCCAAAGCAATTTTTAAAGCATTTTTTTCAGTAAAGCAGTCTTTATCTTCAAAAACACTTCTCATTTGAGAAATCATTAAACGCATATATTCAAAAAAATCAATTTCAAAAGAATGACCACTGCCCAGTCCAACACAAAAATCCATATTTTTAAGTCTAATTAAATTTACAGGCCTACGGCCATCTCGACCATCATCATAAGGAGTGATAATAAACTTACAATCATGTTGTCTAAGAAGTTCTAAATCATCTTTTTCAAAACAATTTCCACCAATAAAGACGGAAGAATCGAAATCTAACAAACCAAAATCTTCTAAAACTTGAACTAAAGGTTTTTTGTAAATTTTATCTACACTTCCAAGTTCATTCAAATCTAACCCCACCCTAAAAACAGGTGATAATTTTGATTTATGGTATAAATTACACAAATCATCTAAATCTTTTTCGGTTTTATCTTCAATTTTTTCAATAATAGAATTGTTTAAAGCACTGAAATCAGTTGTATGTACAGCTCCGGCAAGATAATTTGTAAATTGCATCAAACAAAATAAATTTAAAATTGCAATATCTTCACTTTTATCACTATTGCCACCATAAACTTTAAATTTAAAATCGTTAACATCAATGCTAACATCTTTATCAATTTCTAATCCATAAGAGTTAAACGCTTTCAAACTGTCACAGTAATGATTAACAAATGGTGGAATAACAAAGCCCTCATTAATATTTTCAACAAATTCATAAACATTTTTATCTTCACCAGCAGGAGTAATTTTAGAGATTTTATCTTTATAAACCAAAATATCTACAAGATTTATCTCCCCTGTTTCAAAATCAACTAATGAAGCATTTCTAAAAAGTTTTACGTCATTTTGCCGTTTTTTTAATTGAATGATATTGTCATATGAATTTAGCATATTTTCTCCATGTATTATGCAACCTAATGCATAGAAATATTATAACAAAAAGGAATGGAAAAGGCAAATGAAAGAAAGAACAATTTTACATTCCGATGTGAACAATTTTTTCGCATCAGTAGAGTGTGTAACCAACCCACAATTATATGGAAAACCAGTTGCTGTTACAGGAAATCCCAAAAAAAGAACAGGAATAATTTTAGCCAAAAATGAAATTGCAAAAAGATTTGGTGTAAAAACAGGAGAAGCAATATGG
>CANQFL010000067.1 GCA_947598785.1 uncultured Clostridia bacterium | reverse complement strand
TGGTGCTAAAGATTTAATTGATTATCTTAAACAAAATCAATTTGGTCGCGCTACTTTCCTTCCTATTTCAAGTATGAAAAGAAGAGATTTAGATGATAGACTTATTGCTGGTAAAAAAGGTGTCTTTGGTGTTGCTAACAAACTTATCTCTTATGATAAAAAAATAGACAATGTAATAAGCAATTTGTTGGGCGCTACTGTTATTGTTGACACTATGCTTACAGCTGTCAATTTGGCAAGAGAAAATAAATATTCTTTTAGAATTGTTACTCTTGATGGCGAAATTGTTAGTACTCAGGGCTCTCTTACAGGTGGAAGCAAAAAAAGTGAAGCTGTAAATTTAATTTCTAGAGAAAGAGAAATTGAAACTATTTCAGGTGAAATAGATAATTTATCTGTTAAAATTTATGAGTTTAAAAACAAAATAGACTATCTTAAAGTCGATTTGGCTGGCTCTAAAAATGAAGAAAAACGTGTTTCTGATAAGAAAAACGAACTCGAAATTATTTTGGCTAAAGAACAAGAAAAATTAGAAGCTATTAACTCTACTTTAAATGATATTGATGAAGAAATTAAAGTTTATAATATGGAATTTACTTCTGTTGAAAATAAACTTAAATTAATTGAATCTGATTTGTCACAAACTAATTTAGTTCAAAATGCTTTGAGTGGAAATAAAGAAGATGCTGACTTATTAATCAAACAAAAACAAGAAAGATATAATAAAATTCGTGTTGAAAGAGATGAAATTGTTTCAAATATGACAACTGTTAAAGTTGATATTGCTTCTTGTGAAGAAAAAATTAAGGCATTATCAGATGAACTTGATAGATTCCTTTTGGAAAAAGATAAACAAATTTCAACTATTGAAAGTTTGAAATCACATTTAGCTGAAAATGAAAAATTTATTCAAAATGCTGAAGAGATGATTAAAATACAAATTGAAAATGCAGGACCTTCTTTAGCAAAAGATAACTTAATCAAAATCAGAAAAGAAATTGATGAGTTGCAAAATAATAAAGTTGCTATTTCAAACAAAATTAAACAACTTGATATTGATAAAACTTCTACTATGGAAGAAATTGCTAAGGTTAATGATAAAAAATATAAAGAAGATGCGAACCTTGCAAAAGTTGATACAGAACTTGAGGCTATGCAAGAACGTATCTATGAAGAATATAGTTTAACTTACTCGGGTTGTTTGGAGTTTAGGCGTCCTGACTTTGAAATTAAAGATGCTGTCATTGAAATTAATAAATTAAAGAAAAATATTTCTGCTTTGGGTTATGTCAATGTTCATGCTATTGAAGATGTTTCTTCATTATTGGAAAGATATAATGATATGACAACTCAATCTGATGACCTTAAAAAGGCCGAAGAAGATTTAGTGAAGATTATTAAAGACTTATCTTCTGAAATGCTTACACAGTTTAATGATGAATTTAATAAAATTAATGATAGTTTCAAAGTTGTCTTTAGAGAATTGTTTGGTGGTGGAAATGCTAAACTTCAATTAGAAGAATCTGAAGACCCTCTTAATGCAGGGGTTGAAATTATGGTTCAACTTCCTGGAAAAGCTGCTAATAAACTATCACTTCTTAGTGGTGGTGAAAAAACTTTGACTGCTATTGCTTTGCTTTTTGCTATTTTGAGATTAAAACCTTTACCTTTCTCTTTGTTAGATGAAATTGAAGCTGCTCTTGATGATGCAAATATTGAAAGATTTGCTATGTATTTGAAAAAATTATCTCAAACTACTCAATTTATTGTTATTACTCATAGAAAACCTACTATGGAACTTGCAGATAGTCTATATGGTGTTACTATGGAAGAAAAGGGTATTTCTAAAATTGTTTCTGTTAAACTTGCAGATGCTATTAAACAAGCTGAACAGGGTGCTTAAAGGAGAGTTATTATGGGACTTTTTAAAAAAATTGCAGGGGCTTTAAAAAAGACTAAAGATGCTTTTAATAGAAAAATTGATTCAATTTTAAGTCATGGCGAAGTTGATGATGAACTTTTTGATGACCTTACTGATGTGCTTATTTCTTGCGATATAGGGGTAAAATCCTCTATGGAAATCGTTGAAGAACTTAGAGATGAATGTCATAAAAGAAAAATCCGTAAAGCTGATGAAGTGAAAGATGTTTTAAAAGAAATTATTGACAGTTATTTCTCTGATGCACCTCAAATCAATATTGAATACCCTTCTATTATAACTATTATTGGTGTTAATGGTGTTGGAAAAACTACTACTATTGGCAAAATGGCTAATTACTTTAAAAGTCAAAAAAAATCTGTTACTTTAGTTGCTGGAGATACTTTTAGGGCTGCTGCTTCTTCTCAATTAGGCGAATGGGCTGATAGAACTAAAACTAGAATTATCAAACATGCTGAAGGTGCAGATGCTGGTGCTGTTGTTTTTGATGGAATTGCAAGCGCTAAGGCAAATAATACTGATGTTTTGCTTGTTGATACTGCAGGAAGATTGCATACAAAAACTAACTTAATGGCTGAACTTAAAAAAATTGAAAAAATTATAGACAAGGAATATCCTAATGCTTATAAATATAACTTTATTGTTTTAGATGCTACTACAGGTCAAAATGCTTTAAGTCAAATTAATGCTTTTGCTGAATACGTTAAGATTGATGGTATTGTCTTAACTAAACTTGATGGTACGGCTAAAGGTGGGGTTATTATTGCAATTGAAAAAGAATATAAACTTCCTGTTGTTTTTGTTGGAACAGGTGAAAAAGTTGAGGATTTAGATATTTTTAACTCAAAAGATTTTGTTGATAGTCTATTCTAAATATTGTGTATTATGTTTTGCATAATACACTTTATATTGTATTATGCATGGGAGGTATATTATGAGTTATAATTTGGAAGGTAAAGTCGCTGTTATTTCTGGTGGAGATAGTGGTATTGGTCTTGCTATCTCTAATAGACTAAAAAATAATGGTGTTAAAATTTATAATATTTCAAAAAAAGCTAAAAAGTTACCTATTTTTCAAGATAGTTTTGCTTGTGATATTTCTGATGAAAATAAACTAAAAGAGGTTGTTTCATCAATATTGAATATTGAAAAAAATATTGATTTACTCTTTTGCAATGCTGGTATCGGAATTGGGGGTCTTGTCGAAAATGCTAGCTTAGAAAGTATTGATAAACTCTTTAATGTTAATCTTATTGCTCAAATTAAAATGACTAATCTTTTTCTAAAATACATTAATCCTAATGGTAGAATTGTTTATACGGGTTCTTTGGCTGCTATCATTCCTCTTCCTTATCAAGCTTGTTATGGAGCAAGTAAGGCTGCTATTGAAAACTTTTCTCGTGCTTTATCTACTGAAGTTCGTGATAGAAAAATTAAAGTTACTACTTTCCTTCCTTGTGATGTTAAAACAGGCTTTACTGATGCAAGAATTGTCGAAATTGGAAAGGATTTAAAAGAAGCTAAAGGTATTGAAAATATGGAGAAATCTGAAAGAAACGGCGCTTCTCCTGATTATATCGCTAAACGTGTTTTGAAATTTGTTAAAAAAAATAATCCTCCATTACGCAAATCAATGGGCGTAGTCGCTTTTCCTTTAACTGGTAAAACTATTTCCTTCTTAATAAGAATTCTTCCTATCAGATTTATCAATTTCTTAGTTAGAAAAATCTACTTGTAATCTTTGGCTTGTTCATTTTTTTTACTTTTAGGCAAAATTCGACATTATTTTTCATAAATACTTTTAAGAGGTGTTTATGGTTTTTGAAAGTTTTGCCTATTTTTTTAGCCGTATTTGTCTTTTTACTAATTATGTAAATACTGCTCAGGGGTTTCCTAAACCTTTAACTCTAGAAGAAGAAAAAATTGAATTCCAAAAAATGAAAAATGGCGATATGAATGCTAGAGAAAAACTTATTACTCATAATCTTAGACTTGTTGCTCATATTGTCAAAAAATATACCTATTCTTTAGAAGCAGATGATTTATTATCCGTTGGCACTATTGGCTTGATTAAGGCTATTGATACTTTTGATTATGATAAAAAAGTTCAACTTTCTACCTATGCTGCTAGATGTATTAATAACGAAATTTTAATGCTTATTCGTTCTAATAAAAAACATAAAAATGTTGTTTCTATAAATAGCTTAACTTCTAATAGCGATGATGATAAAGAACTTGAACTTAAAGATGTCCTCTCTTCTGATGATGATGAAATCTTTGTCCAGGTCGAAACTAACATTATAATGCAAAAAATCAAAAAGGTTATTAAAGAAAAATTGTCAGATAGAGAGCAGACTGTTATTAAACTTCGTTATGGTATTGATTGTCCTAAGGCCCTCACTCAAAAAGAAGTTTCTCAAGTCCTTGGCATTTCTCGTTCGTATATTTCTCGTATCGAAAATAAAACTCTTCAAATTATTAAAGATGATTTATCTAATACTCATGAAATTTAATTTAAAATTTTTATTTTTTATTTCATTTTGCTTGACAGTTTTTTATTATAATTTTATTATATTTATATAATTATCTATCTAATTTTTCAGAAAGGAGTTTAAATGGATAAATCTGATTTCTATGATATTGTTGAAAAATTTATCATTCCTCTTTTCACGGGAGCTTATCTTTCTGGTGAACTAGACTCTTCCTCTAGAGATTTGGAAGTCGCTCTTGGTAAGGGTGGCTCTATTCTACTTAAACCTTCCAAACTTGATGATTATCGTCTTATCTTAAAACGGGGTCAAGCTTTTAAATCTTTTGAAGTTAATTTGGTTAAAGAAGTTATTAGGGAATTTGCTGAAATTTCTAATTTAGAAATTAATGATAAAATCTATTTGAAAAATCTTCAAAATATGGCTATTAAAAAAGCTTTAATCGAAAGCGTCACTGAAAGTGGTACTGATACTATTTTTAGTATTATCAACGGACTAGAATCTTGGGCTATGAGAACTTATGAGGGAACTCCTGTCTCTTTAGGCATTTTTGTTAATTTATCTCTCACTACCGATGGAGAACCTAAACTCTCTTTTAACGAAATGATTAATAAAGATTTTTTTGCACTCTTTAGCGATGGTAGAAATACTTTTTTAGAATTTG
>CANQFL010000066.1 GCA_947598785.1 uncultured Clostridia bacterium | reverse complement strand
AAGGTTTTGTATATAAATTCTAGTGAAAATAGTCTTTCTTTTGGTTCAGAATTTGAAACACCTAATTCTAAATATTTAGGAATTTTTAATTTTGATATAAGTAAGTTAGATGATTCTAATATGAAATTTGATGATTTTTGTTCACTTTTGAAAGAAGATTCTTCTATTCTTACTTTAACTGAAAAAAAATATGCTTATAAAGATTCAACATTAGAAAATGAGCATATTAGAGAATTGGCAGAGCATGTTATAAGAAAATTTGCAAAATCAGGCATTCAAGGTTATTACGAAAACAATCAAAAAGAAAACCCTGTACCAGAATATGAAAATGCAAAAGTTTTATATGCTGGAAAATCAAAAGATAAAGGACCTCTATCAGGTAATGGCTT
Organism: uncultured Clostridia bacterium; assembly: GCA_947598785.1. Classification (GTDB taxonomy): domain Bacteria; phylum Bacillota; class Clostridia; order Christensenellales; family UBA1242; genus Caccovivens. Next base: position 4,821 of record CANQFL010000066.1, on the reverse strand, counting down.
AGGGTTTAAGACATCTAGTACTTATATTATGGTTTTAGATAGAAATGGAATGATAGTGAGGGCTATTTTTGATGTGACAGTCAAGTCACACGGAGAGGACTTTGAACATTATCTTTTACAAGATAATCAAGAATATGTTTTGATAACGAACGCAATTTTAACTGGATTAGATTATTCAAATTTACAATTATATGAGAATGAACAAAAAGAAAAATCTAATGATGTTAAACAAACTTCATTTATTGAAGAAGATAAAAGAATATTAAATTAAAAAAAACAATGTAAAAACATTGTTTTTTTTTTGTAATTGTGTTATCATATTTATATGAAAAGAAAAAGAATATTGGCCTTTTTGATGAGTTTTATGTTTTTGTTTCTCATTGGATGCAATGGGGAAGAATCTGTTGCTGGATATGATGTAAGTAGTGCTCTTGGTGTAAAAGTTCTTTCAAAACCAATTGTAGATAAACAATTTTTTAAAGATGCTGTTGGGGACAAAGCATCAGAGAATTTTTATAATATTTTTGCTTCTCAAACTATTGCAATGCTTTATGATAATTATATGCCTGAACAAATAGAAGATAATCAAATACTTTATTTGTTTGATAGTTTGAGATATACAATTTCAAGGGTCACAACAAATCAAGGTGCAGATGGAACGGCTATTAATCAAACAATCACTGTTGATTTTAACAAAAATTGGAATTGGAGTGTTCCTTTAAGCCTATATGAGCATACAATTTTTGATAATTTTACGAAATCTGGAAACAACACTTTTACAACACCAGAAGGAGAAGACGATTGGATTTCAATTGTTGAATTGGGAGGGATAGATTATTCACAATATTATTATGGAAAAATAAAACCTTTAGAAACTGACCCAGATTATGCTGATTATTATACTTCTCCTTCTTATCCGGGTGAAGGTGGTGAATACAATTATTATCAAGATGCTTTAGAATATGCAACTTATTTGTTTGTTTTAGGTTTTGATTATAAAGACGAAAATGGAAACTTAACAGATGAAAACGACTATTTTGATTTTAATATTGATTTAACTAGAGAAAATCCAATTTTAGTCAAAAAAGGGATTAATGGTCAGGCTAATATAACAATTCAAGAAGCTTTGGCTCAAGCAAAAGATTTATATGTCAAAACGGGTGACTATATTGGGTTGAACCCAACCAATAGAAAACAAATTCATGATTTCATTTTAGATAAAGTCATTGGTGTTGGTGACGGAGCAAATGATAGCCCAAACAAATTTGAAGTCACTTTTGATACTTTAGACCATAACAATCTTCCTGTTGGTTCATCTACAAAACTTGAATTTAACAGAGATTATGATAAAATTGTTGAAAATATTATTGAATATGCTTGCAAAGAAACTAGAATTGGTGGAGAAATTGGACAAGATGAAAAAGGAAATCCAGTCTATCTTACATTAGAAAATGATTATCGTATTTCAAAAATTACTGATTATAGTGGAGATAGTTTTTCAGCAACTTTCTTTCAAGTTGATAAAAATGGAAATTTGCAAGTAGATGAAAACGGAAAATTAATTAGCGATGACGGAAATATGTTTGCAATGGTGCCTTATGCTGAATATCAAAGTTTGGCGATTATGCCAAAATCTGAGAATGTTGAAAGTAAAAGAAACCTTACAGAAATCATTTTAGCATTTGAATATTTTGATGACCCATCAAGTCCTTATAAAGATAATTCAGGTAAAATATATGACCCTAATGGTCTTGACTTAAATGTGGGCTTTAGATTCTATGACTACTCTGAAAATACTGTTAAGGAATATACTTTGAAAAAGACTTTCAATATTCCTTATGGGAAATATAATGACCCTAAATTGGTGCCAAGAACTCCAGATGAACATTGGGTTTTTATCTCAGTTACAGAAGGTGTTGGTGGAGATAGAAATTTAAAAATTGGACGTGATATTTTCTTAGATACTACAAAAGTTAATAATACATTGAGAGGTATGTTTAATAATGACATCGGTGGTGGTGTCATCAATGCAAGCAAATATGGAGTCGCAGATGACATTAATCCTGGTGCTAAATCCATATTCTTAAATGGTAACAATGACGCGAGAAATTATTACATTTCACATGATAGTAAAACTTATGGAACTTATGCCACTTTAAATCCTGCTATGTTTGCAGGTGCTGACGGTTGTGATTATATTGAAGTATATTTTGATATTTTAAAGGATAAGAATAATCCAAATAAAAATTACAACTTCAAAGTCGTCACAGGTCTGGTCTTTAATCCACAAAAATCACAGGGATAAACTGTGATTTTTTTATTTAATATAAAAAAAATAGCATTTGATATTTACAAATTTTTTTTATTATGCTAAAATATATACTGTTTTGTGAGGGGTAAATGTATATCGCAATTTATTGTGTTTTTATTGTTGTTTTTGCTGTGGCAATTGTTTTGTTTTTTTATTTTAAAAACAAATCAGACAAATTGCGTCATGATGCCTTTAATCGTGGAGAAATTATAGATTTAAAAGGGAAAAAAGCTGAACCTAAAACAAATTATGATTTTGATAAAGAAACCGAAGAATTAGAACCTAAACCTATTATTAATGTAAACGATTTTGAAGATTTTGAGTTGGATATGTCAGAAGATACTGAAGATAATAAAGAATTATTAGAAGGCGATTTTGAAAAGTCCAATAATGATAAAAAAATTCCTATCGATTTAAGAAATGAATTTAAAAATTTGTTTGATAAAGATATTAATAAGAGAACAAGTACTGATGATACTTATAAAGATTTTAAAGATACAGAAAAAGATATTCCTAATTTTTCAAACCCTTTCTTTATTAATAATAAGAGAAATAATATAAATTTAAAAAATAAAATTCAAAATGCTTCTGGTGTAAAACCTAAAAAAAGTTATGCAGAACCAACCATTTTACCTGTTAATGAACAAGAATTTCCTAATAGTAAAAGGAATCCTAAATTTTCTATTCCTGAATTAGATGCTCTTGCTAATTTTGATTTTGATTCTTTAAAAGATAAATCAGAAGAAGAAATTAAAGAAATAATTAAAGACTTACCTCAAAAAGCTAGAGATATGATTTTAAAAGAACTAAAAAAACAACAATAAAGATTAAGATTTTACTTAATCTTTTTTTTCGTCTTTATTATAAATTTATTGCATAAAATACTTTAGGTGTTTTATGTTTAATTTTTTTAATGAGATAAAAGAAAATTTAAAAAATCCTAAAGGTTTGGAATTTAATAGCTTTAACATCATTAATCTTTCCGGACATCTTCTTTATGTAGAAGGACATATTGGACTAGTTACGCTTTCTAAAGAATTAATCTCTTTTAAAATTAAAGGTGGAGTAATAATTGTAGAGGGAAGCGATATGATTCTATCTGAATTGTCTGAAAATACTATAAAAATTTGTGGAAATATAAAGAAGGTGGAACAGATTTAATGAGAATTAGAAATTTAACTAAATTTCATATTAATGGATTAAATCAAGAAAAAATTTTAAATGAGTTGTCTAAACATTTTCAATTAAGTGAGATTGATAGGCAAGATAAAAATAATACACTATTTATGTGTTCATACTTTGATAGTAAAAAAATTGAAAAATTTTTAAAAAAAAGTAATATAAAAATTGTTTCTATTCAATATGACGGGCCTGTCTATAAAATAAAAAATATTTTTTCAAGTTGGGGTATGATTTGTGCTTTAGTCCTATTTTTTCTGTTTTTTCTTATTCAATATCAATTTATTTTACAATTTGATATTCAGGGGTTGGTTCGAGTTTCTAAAAGTGAAATTGTAGAGTATGTAAATAAAAATTTTTCTAGAAATAAATTTGATTTAGATACCAAATTAGTTGAAATTGGTTTAATAGAAAATTTTTCTCGTATTAGTTTTGCTTCTTGCATAATTAAAGGTCAAACTTTAGTAATTAACATTAAAGAAAAATTAATGCCAGAAGAAATGTATGGACAGTTCAAACCTTTGGTTGCAAAAAGTGATGCTCGCATTAATAATATCAATTTAATTTCAGGTACTTTAAAAGTTAAAGTTGGAGATTTTGTGCAAAAAGGAGATGTTTTGGTTGAACCTTTTACAATTGATACATCAGGAAATATTAAGAAAGTTGAAGCAAAAGCTGAAATTTTAGCAGATATTTATTACGAAAGTTCTGTGAGTCATAGCGAACATTTTATAGAAGTTACACGAACGGGTAATGTTGTAGAGCAAAATGATATTTATTTGTTTGGACTTAAAATTTATTCCTTTAAACAAGACATTCCTTTTAAAATGTATGAAGTTGAAAAAGAGAATGTAAAGCTTACTAATAACTTATTTTTACCTTTTAAAATGCAAAAAATAAAAATTTATGAATTAGTTGAAAATATTATAGAAACTACATTTTATGAAGTCAAAGATGAATATATAGAAAAAGCTAGACAAAAAGCGTTGGAAAATATTGAAAATTGTGATAAAATAAAAGAAGAGTTTTATAATTTGCGTCACCAAGTCGGGGTAACAATTTTAGATTATTGTATTATTACTGAAGAAAATGTAGGAGAGTATTATGATTGTTGATGGTAAAATTTTTCCTTATAAAAATAAATTAAAAAAACTTTTTAAAGTTGCTGAATCAGTTTTAAATGAAAATTTTGATAATGTTTCTATTTCTTTAAATTTTGTAAGCGATAATGAAATAAAAAGGTTAAATAATATGTTTCGGGGAAATGATAATGTCACAGATGTGTTATCTTTTCCTAATCTAAACAAGTCTATAAATCAAAAACTTGTAGA
>CANQFL010000065.1 GCA_947598785.1 uncultured Clostridia bacterium | reverse complement strand
TCAAGCCAACCAGAAAAGAATAATCCGAACCAACAACGGCTCGGATTATTTTTTGCACAAGATTATTTTGGAATTGTCGCACTTATCTAATATTCTCTATAGTTAGTTTATTTCCAACAATTCTAATAGCCTTTACATTGTCTCCATACTTTGTCAACCTTTTGATTTTCTCCTCAAATTCTGTCCAAGGCAACGATGTCTCAATTAAATATGAAGACTCTGTCAGTTTTTTAGCATTCACTTGATTAAAAAAATCATACAAATCTTTATAATCATAGATGTTTGCAGATTTTAAATCATACGTTAAAACTCGTGTGTACATAATTTTCTCCTTTTAATTTTTGTGTTTAGTTTTGTCTATTAAAACAAACTTTGTAGCCCCATGTGAAGTTGGCGGAACTTTATTGCCTTCTACGAAAGTATATTCATAATTACTTCCGACTGGTCTGTATTGGCCACTTGCAGGAACAGTTTGTCCAGTTTTAACACTTTTCATTTTTACCTCCATTTTTATACCCTTCGCAATATGTTATTCGACTTTCGTAAGGGAAATCTGTTTACCTGCAAATAAAAATTATAATCTTTTTGTCATATTAACTTGCAATAATATAACCAAATAAGTTATAATAGATATGAAATATGCTAGGAAGAATATTTCATAAATACTGTTGCCTCATATTGAAGGGAACAGTTTTTTATTTGCAAGGATTAATTACCAAGATACGAACTCACCATCTCTATACATTTTTTCTAAATTATTGGATTCTCTTATTTCTTTTTTTGTTAATTTACATATAGGGGCGATTTTATTGCTATTGTTTATAATAAAACAACAATCCGGACGAGTGACTTCTTTTCTCATTAAAAAGGTCGTGTGCGTTGTAATTACCGATTGTAAATTTGTATACTTATTTACGAGACTTAAAACTTTAAGGCTTAAATCGTAATGGTAATAGGCATCGAATTCATCGATAACAAGAAATTTAATGTTCTCAAACTCTAATAGCCAACAGTAAAATAACCATAATGTTTTTGTACCTGAAGAAATGACTTGAGAAAATTCAACTACTTTACCAGACGGAAATCTTACTCCAATAGCAGGCATACCAGTCAAATTTCTAATTGGCACTAAAGAGTAATCCAAACCCATTTCATGCAAAAAAATTTGAAAATCTTGCAGTTTGTTCTTATTTAGAATTATACTTGCCAAATCTTCTGAACCTAATCGGTATCCCATATATCTATTCCCATCTAAAAGGCTCTTGAAATACAACATTCCATTAGCAAATTCGATCAGCTGTTTTATTATAGAATCTTGAGCCTGAACAGTATTACTGTAAATATACTTGAGCATAGATAATTGTGGTTGTAAATGCATTTTGTTTAAATTTTCTGTGCCAGCAATTTTTATAAAATTGTGGGTGTAGTCATAATAGTTATACTCTAACACTAACGTATCATTAACATAAAGTTTTTCATAACATAATTCCATTGAAGATTTTTTTGCATATTCATACACAACCTTTTTTGTGCCAAATAAGAAATGATATTTAAAAACAGCATATGGAGTGTCACTATCCGCATTAAGGAAAATATTATTTGGAACTAGTAATTTTTCCTTGTCAACCAAATGTAATGTTATATCCATTAGTGCATAGCATAAATTTGATTTACCGCTGCTATTTTGTCCAAAAATAAGAGCTTTTTTTATTGTATTTTTTTCTATCATTTCAATATTAGAGGAATATTTTTTGTTAGTAGTTAAGTCAAATACTAAATTCTCTTTAAATCCCATGAAATTTTGAACTTCAAATTTTTTTAACATTAGCGTTTCTCCTTTTACAATGTATATATTAAACTATAACAAGAGACATTGTCAAGCGATTTCGATAAAAAAATACGGAAAATTTTATTTTCTTCCGTTATTGAATACAAAATTATAACTTTTCCGTATTTTTTTGACTTTTGAAGCTTGCTAATTTATAAGTTCAAACATATAAGAATATAGTTGATTCATATATTTCTCCATATATTCTACATTTGGATTCCCATCAGCCTTGACTGGTAAACAAATAGACTCTTTCAATAATTTGCTTTGTGAACACATAGTGGAAAAAGAATACTTGCCATTAAATTTTTTGTTTAGAACTGTACATATAAAAAGTGCAACACCTTTTCCCATCTTAAATTTTGGAATCAGTATGTTTACTCTACCATGTGAAACCGCATAAAAATCTTTTGCTTGATAAAACGCCTTACCAAACATATCTACAGTAATAGCATTTCCTGAGAATATTTCACTTTTCGGATCTGCACTTTTTATAAATTTGCAAATACCATTATTAAAATTTCCTGCAGAAACCAAAGGGATCGTCCCTTCCTCTAATAATTTGGCCTGATTATCACCTTTGGACAACACAATTTCAAATAAAGATTGAAGTGAAAATTTTGCCCATTTTGAAACATCTAAATTGTTTTCATTTGATGTACTTTTTATAAAACTTATCAAACCCATTATTTTTCATCCTTTAAATTTTGTATTGTTATTTTGAAATCTTGTTCATTAACTTGACTTTCGAACAATATGTATTCTAATATAGTTTTCTTGAAATCTCGTTCACTTATTTCAAACTGTTCTTCAGGTAATTTATAACTAACACTTTCATTAGGGTTTAACCATTTTATAGAATCGTCTCCCGTTTGTTTGTAAATGATATCAACCCATCTATCTTCTATGTATTGCCATCTATTTTTAATATCATGCCTTCCTTGATTTTTAACGGTTTCAAGGCCATCATTTTTCAAGAAACATGCAAAAATTTTGCTATCATTTTGTGGAATGCCCGCCTTAAAAACAAAAATTGAAGTTGTTGTCCCACCAAAAATATCTGTTGGCAATTTTATTATTTTTTCAATCTTATGCTTGTTTAAAATCCTGTCTGTATGCTTTCTTTTAACCTCTAGTTTATTATCCGGTAAAATGAAAGCACAATCTGTACCTCTGGGTACATTATTCATAACATTTTCAACAATATCTAAACATCCATACTTGTCTTCAAATGGCGGATTCATTAGTACTTTAGTTATAGGTTTTGATTTTATCCAATTCCCAGCCTCAATCGACCTACTATCCAGTTGCTCAAGGTTGGTTTTCCCATCCTTATGTATCAACATATTTGCACAAGCAAGAGCAAAAATCTCTCTATCAAATTCAATACCATATAATTGTTTAGCTTTTATTTCTTTGGCTTTTGTTGTATTATTTCCTCCAGCATCTTTAATCATGTTGCACATGGATTTTACTAAAAATGCTCCTGACCCACAAGCCGCGTCTAAAATAACATCATCTTTATTTATGTCTAAAATACGATACATAAAAGATGTTATATGATCAGGGGTGAAAACCTGTCCTCTCTCTGATTTACCTTTGTACCGAGTAAATTCATTAAAGAAAATTGCCATTACATCTTCACCATTCCAATAATCAGAATTAATATTATCAGAAATTTCAGACACATTTTCTATAAAATTATCGATAGCATCTTGATTTTCAGTAGAATTCATTTTTATTGACGCATAAACTTCAAGTAAAATATTAAGTTTATTGTTTATTTTGAGTGCATCTTGAAAAGATTTTGCCAATGTCGATAAAATCGAATTGTGGAATGTTGAATAATTCATCCCTTTAACTAATGTCGAGCCATATCTTTTGGCAACTAACGCACAGGCAGTGAAAACCATTCTGTGATATAGGTTATTAATTCCGAAATCAAAATGTAAACTATTATTTATCTTTGCAGTTAAAGAATATATTTTTTGTTTGTCTATTTTATTTGTTTTATAAAATCCTAAATAATATTCTTTATTTTGCAACTCTTTTTGTACCTTAATAGGCTCAAAATTTTTAAAGGCTACGACTTCATTGCCATTATATAATATTCCAAAAACATCTTTATATTTAGCATTTACTATTTTACAGTTTTTTAATAATTCTTTTATGTGAGACTGTCGAATTTCCGTTACTGAAGATTTGGCTTCAAGAATAATAGCTGGAAAACTAATTTCATTGGGCAAATACCAACCATCTGGCCTATCTTTTACACCTAAAAAGCCCAGCTGATTAAACGAAGTAAGTTGTCCTACTCCAGACTTAACTGACTCAGTATCATAAAATCCTAATATTTGTCCTGCCATTTCTCGAACTTGATCTTCAGTTTTATAAGCCATACCAATCTCCTATATTTTTCATTATAACATAAATTTTTAAAAATTAATAGTGAATTTGATTAATTTTCTGCGTGTGCTTGTCCTGAACAAGTGGCGTCGCTACGCTCCGCCAGACAAGCACACGCAGGACAAACTTTAAAATCAACGAAACTTGTTGTTTCAACACGAAGCGGCAACAATGTGGCGGTCGCACGCAAGCTTTCTGCGATCCGCCACATTTTCTTGTTGCCGTTCTTTTTTTCGTGTTGTTTTTTCATTTCTGTTTTTGTGTAAAAAACACCTGTTTTTTGAAACTTGACGACAGGACGTGTGCTTGTCTTGAACAAGTAGAGAAAAACCAATTTGAGAACGACGCGTGTGCTTGTCTTGAAACAAGTGGACAACTAAATCACGATTTTTTGTTTGTGTTTTCATCCGTGCGACAATCCAAAATTTTTTCAAGAAGCAGAGAGCAAAAAACTTTGCACTCGCATTTTGAAAGTTCTGCAAAAGATGGCTTGCCGTTGGTGATTATTTGTATATTTTTCATTTTGCTCACTCCTTTGAGAGCAAATTAGCACTTTTTTGACAAAATTGTAAGAAACTTTACCTTTACAAAACCCCAACAAAACCGTAATATTTCTGTAATAAACCCAATATTTCCCCCAACAAAACCCAATATGTTTTGGCTGGTCAAGAGAAAGAAATGAGGGATTTCTTTCTCAGTGTTTAAGTGTATATGAAAACTCTTTGTTGTCAAGGGAAAAAACTTTTTTGAATTACAAAAGCAAAAAGATTAAACAAAAAACTTTTTTCTTCTTCCTTGACAACTGCATCGTTTTCATATTTTTCGGTGGTTGCCGAAAGGCAAAATCAAAGTAAAAAAGGAGTAAAAAAATGAAAAATTACAGGTTTAGTTTGGATTTATTACAGGTAAATTTGGGGTTTATTATGGGTTTTGTTGCTTGTAATTTAAAAAATCCTGCATTAAAATCTAACAAAAGGAGTGAAGCAAAATGAAAACAGCGGTTATCTATGCAAGATATTCAAGCGAAAGACAAACAGAACAAAGCATTGAAG
>CANQFL010000064.1 GCA_947598785.1 uncultured Clostridia bacterium | reverse complement strand
AAGTAAATGATTGTAAATTTTTCGTTCCATAATATCTCCTCGCCATTATAATATCATATTATTGTGCAAAAATCAAGCGTTTTTTACACTTTTTGGCACATAATTTTGGGCAAAAATCACACTTTTTGGCACATAACGACGAAATGACTACAAATTGTAGTCTCTTCACTACGACAGGGTTAAATAAAAAATTGCCGATAACGGCAATTATTTTGTGTTTAATCAAAAAAGGTAGCTTGCAACTCTTTAAGAGTTTTAACTTTTCTTATATTAACTTTGTCTTCAGGTTCTTTCTCTCCTAGCAGCAAGGGGGATGTTGGAATATGTTTTTTACAATTATTTTTAACAGCTTCACTGCTATAATTTGCGTAACAATAAATACAACCGTGTTTGCAAGTATTATACTGCCCAATATCTATGCTTTCCACACAGCCACAAGATGGCCGTTGATTTTTGTCTTTAACGGCTTTTATTTTACAATTTATTATTTTTGAAATTAAATTGGGATCAATACAACAAGATTTTTCTATCCCATATTTTTTCAAATCTATTTCTTCGCAGCATGTTCTTAATTTAATGTTATACTTATCTGCGATTTCCCTTAGTTCAACGGACATTTTAATCATGTCTTGTTGTTCAATATTTTGAATTTTGGCTTTATTTAAGTTGTTTTTATTCTTGTCATATATATCTATAAAACTAAAAACACAACTCGACACATATCCATTTAATTTTTTTGCTATATGTTCAAATTGGTCCAAATGCCACTCTTGTGAATATTTTTCGGTTATGATAATAGGGTCATATCTCCAAACAACCCTTTCTTTTCCGTATCTTTTTGACAAAAAGATAAAATTGTTTATTCTTTCATCAAGATTAGGCAAGTTGGGTTCTAAATCCTTATCGTAGGCATTAATTGTATATTGAAAATAAAACCTATAGTTTAAATCAAGTTCATCTAAATATTTAAAAAGTGGTTTTGGATTTTTACTCCAAAAAACAATGCAGTCAACAATCTCTGGGCTTAAATCAATACAACTTATAGAATGATAATTCAAAGGATTTCTGACCATTACACTTTTTTCTCTTATTCTGTTCATAAACCATTCGCTATAAAAAGCAGGAATATCTGTTCTTCTACTAACACTTAAAATCATTTTCTTTACCTCTCTATCTCTATTCGACTAACTTCATCGCATTCAAGCATGTTAAAAGAAATCCCCTTAACTTTTTTAATTCTTATTTTTGCTCCTCTGTCTATTTCTGTCCTGTTGATATTTGTTTTATTTAATACTGCTATCGGAATGTATAGTTCTACTTTATTTTTATTCAATAGACTCCCATCACATATCTTCAACATCAAACATTGGTCGGTAACCATTGCCACTAGAACATTTGCTTCTATATCAACTCTTTGATAGAGATAGTCTTTTATCTCATTTAATTGTGTAGCATTTGTTATATTGTTTGTGTGAGAAACCAATCCATCATTTCTTAAAATTAAATATTCAAAGTAATGATAGTCGCTGTCTTTTGATTTTACATCTATTTTTTTCAAATCTTGCAAAAGTTCAATATTATTGGTCTTCACTGCAGCTGCGGCATATTGTTGGCAATTAGAATTTTTGCAACAGCAAGGAGCAAAAATGTTTAAAATTTTACTGTTAGAAAAGTAATTTTTTATCTTTCTTAACGAGTTTAACATTTCGTCTTTGCCCGGTTCAATCATTATTATTGACGAATGCTCGTTAAGCAAACTTACAAATGACTTGATTGTTTCGATCTCTTCGTCAAAAACGCCTTCATTCAAATTAAAAACATTGCTCTCCAAAATTATGTCAAACTTTTTATTCCTCAAAAAATCTAAGCCTTCAAAAACATTATTGTTGTAAAATTTGTATTTAACTTTCAAATTAGAAGGAAATGCTTTTTGATATTCCTCAAACAACACATCAAACACATCCTTAAACGCGTTCTCTTTTTCAATCAATGAAAGGATAAGCAAAAAGCTCCGTTCTTTGTTTTCTGTTGCCAAAAATCTATAAAATTCTATCAATCCAAATGTTGAAGAGCCTGGTCCACACCCAAATTCTAATATACTTGCATCTTCTTTTATTTGATTTTTCAGTGCCAAATCTATTAAGGGTTTCCAAACTTTATACATGTTCACTGGCAAATAATAGAGCGCATATTCCTTGCATAATTTGCTATATTCCGCAACTCTCCCCGAGTAGAACATTTTATTTGCTTCTCTAATTTTTTCTTGTGTCCTCTCTGAAAAATCGTCAACATTGTTTGCGCCAAACAATTTAAAAAGTCCTCGCTCTATAGATTTTGGAATATCAACCCCATTATCATAAGTGTTTAAAATTTTATCTATTTTCATTGGTTATCCTTTCTTTTAATAAATTTGCCTTATTATAACAAGTATCCTTTTCTGGTATTTTATTTAGTGTTTGCAAAGCCAAATCAAAATCGTTTTGCAGGCAATAAATCACCGCTTCTTCATATAGCATATATGGTTTAGCATTGTTGAAATTCCCATGTATCAGGTTTTCATTTTTAAGAAAATAATGATTTATTGCTCGTGTTTCTTTTGCATAGTGCGGATACAAAATTTTTATTTTTTCTTGAGCCCGTTTCGCCAAATTAAATAATTTTTCTAGGTATGCATTTGATTGAATAAAGTATTGTTTGTATTTATCTGGCGGGGAATCTTTTATAACATAAACTATCCCTTTTATTTGTTCTATTTGTGCCTGTCTATATAAGAAATCAATATAACTAGGCTTCTGTCTTAAATCAATATTGTTTCCACGTTCTTCAAGCCCAGAAATTTGAACAATCTCTTTTAAATATCCGTCAATATCGTTGATCATTTTCAATCTGTCTTTGGATAATATGTATTGAGATATGTCTTTTTGAAATATAATATTTTCTGAATAAGCTTCCCAAACTCTTAGAAGATTTTCTATCGCAAACACAGAATATGAATAAAGAGAGCCAATATATTCTTTTTTCATTCTTTTTTGCTTGTCCACGGACAAAGTTTTATACTCTTCTATCAGCTGCTTAAATCCCGATAAAATTTCATCTACTTTTGGCATCCACTCTTTTTTTAACTTCCACTTGATCGAATCAAAGTATTTTTGTTGAATTTTGAAATATCTATATTTTTCTTTATAACTATTTTTAGAATTTTTAATTAAATCTAAGTATAGTTCATTCGCCTTATCATAAAGCCCATCGCTATTATCCTTTTTATCCAAAAATAAGCAATAATAATGATAAGCCAAAATACTTTTTATAGCTATGTTTTGTGGTTCCATTGCTAAAGATCTATTAACGGCTTTAAAAAATATTTTCTCAAGCCTTTTCTTCTCAATATTGTCTATTTTCTTATAACCAGGTTCTACAACTTTGGATAAAGCAAAAACTACCTCATTCAAATAAATTAAGTTGTCCCAGCATTCCAATTTCTCTATTATGCTTAAATCTCCAAAGAATTTGACTATTTCCATCCACTTGCGGTGCTTTTTTAATTCTTCGATTTCATTCAATTTACCTTTTAATTTTGGGTTTTCAAGCCCTAAAACTTTATACAACTCATTAATATCAACTAGTGAAACAAATGGCGTTAGCCCATTTTTTACTAACCCTTTTCTTTTTAATAAACCGAACAAATTCTTCCTTACAGTTCCACATTTTGACTCTAATGACTTGGATTTTCCATAAACCACTTTTAATGAAGTTTCTGTGCAAATAAAGTCCACACACTCCACTTCAAACACGCAGTTATCAACTTGATCTTTTTGCGATGTGAATATTATAGCACCTTCGATGTCGTTCTTTTTCAACGTGTCAACTTCAGGAAAGTTTTCTAAAACACTCTCAAAGTATTCCTTTGAACAAACAAAATAACCTCTCGTATCATCTGCAATTTTATATCTGTCATTTATAATCAAATACATATTTCCTCCTAATTATTGTTTTTATCAAAATCTTCGATAAAAGCACTCTCGTATCATCTTTTAGTTAGTAAAATAATTTGTTCTTTATTTCATCTGTAAATTTAATCGAACTTGTTTGTCAAATTTTCACTCCTCACCTTTTTTCTATGTCTATATGATAGCATACTCACAGTGAATTTGTATCAAATTTTTGCAAACTTTTCTTTTATCGTTAATAAAAAAGTGAGAAGTTCTCCACATCAGCCTTTGTTCGTTTTAGGCAGTTTTAGGCAAGTTTTGGGCGTTCAAATGGGCTAAATTTGCCTAATTGATGTCAATTGATGTCAACTTTTTGTTTTGGTTTGACAGCAATTCATTTTTTGATGTGCTTGTTGTCCTTATGTTTACGGCAATTTGTGAGAGTAGGTAAAAATTCTTGCGTTTTAGGTCTCCACCCTGATAAGGTAGGGGTCGGTGGTTCGAGTCCACTCAGTTCAACCAGAATAAAATCGCTATATTGCCCGAAAATACGGGTGTGTGGCGATTTTCCTCGTATTAAAAATTTTTTGGACTTTTGCCAATTTTCTATAATCTTACTAACTAAAACTGACTAATTACTAATACAAATGGTGAAAATTGGTGAATAAAAAAAGAGAGTCAATATTGGCTCTCTTAAATAGTGATTTTATTTTTTTCAGCCTTTGCTTTTGCAATTCTTTCTTCCGCAGTCGCTTTTCTTTCGTTTGCTTTCTCAATTTCTTTCGTTTGCTTTCTCAATTTGTTTTGCTTGCTGCTCGCGGGTTTTTGCTTGTCTTTCAGCAGGGCTCATGTGGGCGTCGTCCCAACTCTTTTTTGCGTTTTCTTTTGCACGCTTCAAAGTGTTTTTGCCACGATTTTCTTCAAAGTTTGCTCTGCTTTCAGCCTTTGCTGCGGCAAAATTTGCTTTATCAACTTCGTGTTGTGCTTTTGCGTTTTCTTTCATATCTCTGAAAGCTTTTTTCATAAAGTTTTCTTTCTTTTCTTCATTTTTCATTTTTTCTTTTCTCCTTTTTTTGTTTTTTAATTAAAAGGCCTTACACACTTGATAATAAGGTCACAAATATCGGCCGTTTCTTCACGGCAACCGTTTTTTATCCACTCATCAATAATAGCGTAAGTTCCATTGATATAATAAGCCGAAATGTATTTGCCTTCTGTGTCATCTATGCCAAAATTTTTTAATATTGGAAATAGAATTTTGTTTTGCAAATCCTTGTATCTCTCATTTGATTTCATCAAAGCGGGATATTTTGCAGAAACCTGATATACAAGTTTATTGCTTTTGACATGATTTAGATATGGCATAAGATATTTTGGAGTTATCAAAACCAAATCTTC
>CANQFL010000063.1 GCA_947598785.1 uncultured Clostridia bacterium | reverse complement strand
GCTTTTTTATTAATTAGGGCGAGAACCTACATGAGCCCCACAAGAACTTGTTTCGCAGTGGGAAAAGGAACAGTTTGCATAATAATATCATTTTAAGTTCAAAGGATAAAATCTTTTAATTAAAACTATTGATTTTTGACAATTTATATGATATAATTAATTAAATGTTAATTTAATTAACTTAGATAAAAGTGAGGTGTTATATGGCAATAACAGCAAAAGAATCTAGTAATTTTACAAAAATGGTAGCTCCTTTTGAAAACAATTATATAATGGTCGAAGTTTCTTTTTTTAGCGGTCAAGGTAAAAATATTAAAGAAATGCGAGCAACTAGATATGTTCGTATTGGTGATTTGACATTAAAAGATACAACTACAGGAGAAAATATAACAGTTACAGATGCAAAATCATTTGAAAAAGCTGTGGAAAAATTTAGAAATAAAAAAGCGGAAATGATTTTTAATGACGGCCAAAGAACTGAAACTGTAACAGCTATTCCAATTTCACTTTCAGCAAAGGGAAGGGGAAATGTAGATTATAATGGTTATTTTAGAAGAGTTCCATCTTATATAATTAGAGATGAAGCTGAAGTTGTCCCTGACTTAGAAACTAAAGAGAAAAAAGCAAAATATATTTTAAAACAAAGGGGATACAGAGCCGTTAAAAATGATTATCTTGAATTAGAAGATAGTAAAGGTGCTAAATACGTTGCCGTTAGAGATAAAAACAACAAAACAACGTTTGTTGAACAAAATGATGAAAATGCATTCAAATATATTGCGGTTAAAGTTAAAGGCGAAGATAAAATAAGATTTGTTGAAGTTTCTCAAATTAAATATATAGATGAAAATGGAAAATTGCAGCAAGTTGGGCAAAATTTAAGAGGTTTGGCATTTGAATTGGCTAGAAAGAGCAATGATACATTCACCCCTAAGGATGAAAATGGCAACCCCTTGAAAGATTCCAGACCGAAAGAAGAGTTTTCCATTATTTTGGAAGATGGCGGACAAACTTTATCGTTAGAAGAAGTTTACACAGATGCAACTTACAGACTTGAACAAGCAAAAATTTCAGAATTTATTGATGGCGAAGTTGTTGAAGTTGATGCTATTGGCGGAATTAATTTGGACAGTTATACAGTTAGAACACTTTCAGTTGAAAAAACAGAACCAAGTATGTCATCACCAAGTGGGGAAGATAGAATAGTTGTTAAAGATAGACCTATAGACAAATTTTATGTTGAGCAAAAATCTGATACTAAAGTATTAAAACCAAACCAAAAAGCATATGTTAACTATGAATGTTATCAATTAGACGAAACAGGCGTTGGGGATTATTTAAGAATTCGTTATAAAGGTGACCTTGCGGACACAATGGTTGCATTGGAGTTTTTATTTTTAGACAAAACTGATAAAGTAAGTTTAAAAGAAAAATTGGAAAAAGAAAAAAAATTCAATATTCTTGATTTAATTGGTAGACCACTTTATGTTAAACCAAAAGACGAAAGTTTGGGTTTAATAGAAACTGAACCTTTGACAAATGAACAAGCTATTTTTAGATACAACGAAAGAAAATTTTTGTATGAAACAACTAAAGATGAGGACATTGCAAGCGAAGGTAAGGGCGAAACTGCAAAAGCGGGAGAAATGACCACAGGTGCTTATCTTCTTTTAAAGGATGGGAGATTTGTTAAAGAAGCTGATGCTGTTCAACCAATATGTTATGATTTTTGCCAAAGTCAAGCAACAAAGGATTTTGATGCATATCTTATCACAATAGATGAAAAAACTGACCATCCAAAAAGTTTTGTTGTTGACAAAACCAACAAAGCATTTGACTCTTTATCTGACACAATTGATATTTTAATTCCAGGTGCTGGCAGAATAAGTGTAAACAAAAATTACTTAAAAAAGATTAAAAAATCTACAAAGGGCATTTACAAATGCGATATTGTTCAAACCAGCAGCAAGCAAAGCAACAATAATATTGAAAGTTGTGTTGTTTTGCGCAAGCCAAAAGATTTAGATCTAGGGTTTAATTTACCTCAAGAAACCGAATTAGATTCAATAATTAAACAGCTATATGATGAATTTATGCAAAGATATAAAGCCAAACAATATGAAATTACCGAAGTTCTTGTGCCAAATAAAGATACACTAAAAAATGAATTTATTGAATTTGTGCAAAACCACAGATATATGTATTCAAGCACTGTTCAAATGTTGGATGGAGCAACAAACACTCTATCGCAATATTTGAATATGAAGGCTGGGGAATTCACTTTCAAAGCCGATGGCTCGATATCTGGTGGACCTAAATATGACGCAAAGCGAGGAATGCGTGAAGGTTATTCTAAACTTGGCACTGCAGCATTATATGCGCTTGGCTTTACATTTAGTGGTGGCGGAGTTCTTGTATCTTTGGCATCTCCATTTCTTTTGCTTGCTGCACCAGCTGTCATTGGCGCAGCAGGACTTGTTATTCCTTTAGTTCAAAATGTAAAGAAAAGGCGTATTGAGCAAAATAATTATGAATTTTCAAACAAATCTGAAGCACAAAATGAAAGCGTAAAACAAAACGCTTTTGAAAGAATATCCAAAATTGTTGATGAATTACAAGTAAAATATAAAAACGGAAAAGCTGAATGTAAAACAGATAAACGAGATTTTTGTTTAAGTTCAGATGACGAACAAGTATTTTTATCTGCACTTAATGCTATTGAACAAGAACTTATTTGTGGTTTATCTCAAAACAGAAATGGTGGAACTTTCCATATGAAAGATGGAAAATCTATAATCAATGGTGCAAATGCTCACGAATTTAGTGAATATAGAAAAAAGATTAATAATTTACCAGATGTAATTAAAGATTTGGAATCTAGAGAACAAGAAATAAATAGGGAAATAGAAAAATTAAAAGAGTCAAAAGACAAAAATAAAGAAACAAAAATTAAAGATGCTCAAAATAGATTAGCAAAGGTTCTAGATGATAAAAGGAACACACAAACCGAATTAGAAAAAGCCAAAGCAGGGGAAAATTTTATCATATCTGGAACTAATAATGAAACTGACCCAGAACTTGAAGAAATTTTAAACCGAATTGAAAATGCAAAAAAATTCGTCCGTGCAAAATATTTTAGAAAAATGAATGGCGAATGGATTAAAGATGTCGGAAATAATAAAGGTATTGTTAATTTGGATGAATTGATTAATAAAACTCTTGAAGCCGGAGAAGATAAAAAGGAAATTCGTTCCGCTTTAATTAGTTTTGTGATGCACACCGACATAACAGTTGATGTCAAAGGAAAAAATTTCAGATTTGTTAATTCTCACGAAAAATATTCAGACGATAAAAACATAGATTGGAAAAAAGTAAAAGAAATTGCAGCAAAACATGGTTTATTTATAGATGAAACCCTTGGAATGCAAACAATTGAAGATAAAATTGAAACTGTAAATGTTGCAAAACCAATTCCAACCACGAAAAAAGAAACAGAAAAAGAAACTGAAGTGAAAAAAGAAGCCGAAAAAGAAACCGAAAACGAAGCTGAAAAGGACAAAGAAACCGAAAAAGAAACCGTAAAAAAACCAGAAAAAGAGTTAAAACAAAGAGGTCTGTCTGCTTTAATTAAAAAATTCAATACCGCAGATTTTAAGCAATATTTTAAGTTAATTGAGTTAGACAATAAATCTAAAAGAAAAGGTTTGGTTTATAGAGAAGATGCTAAAAAAGCAATTTTAAACCATATAAAACAATATGAATTATATAAAGGGTTGTTGTATAAAACAATTGCAGAGTTGGAAAATAAAGCAAGTTTAAGCGAAAAACAAAAAGAGAAATTAGAAAAATTAAGATATTTTAGAGATGAATCAGAATATCTAATTAAATCATTTAATAATTCATATGGTTCATTTTCTAAGGATGAAGAAGAAAAAAGTTTATAATATTTAAAGTCCCTGCTTATTGTTGGGGACTTTATTCAGTTAAAATTTATGGAGAAACTAAAAATGAATAATTTTGACAAAATTGTGAATCTATGCAAAAACAGGGGAATTATTTTCCCAGGAAGTGACATCTATGATGGCCTTGCAAACACTTGGGACTATGGTCCGGTTGGCGTGGAATTAAAAAATAACATCAAGCGCACTTGGTGGAAAAAATTTGTGCAAGAAAGTACAAATTCTTTTGGCGTTGATGCTGACATATTTATGAACAGCAAAGTGTGGGAAGCAAGTGGACACACTTCCAGTTTTTCCGATCCTAAAATGGATTGCAAAAACTGCAAAACTCGTCATAGAGCCGACAATTTAATTGAAGCCCACAGCAAGGGCAAAGTTGACGCCGATGCAATGAGCAATGAGGAAATGGAAAGATATATTGCCGAGCATAAAGTTGCTTGTCCTAAATGCGGAAAGTGTGATTGGACACCAATAAGAAATTTTAACCTTATGTTTTCAACTTCTCGAGGGGTTACTGACGACAGTCAAAATTTAATTTATCTTCGCCCTGAAACTGCGCAAGGTGAATTTGTAAATTTTTTAAATGTTCAACGCAGTATGCGTGCAAAAGTTCCTTTTGGAATTGCACAAATTGGCAAGGCTTTCAGAAACGAAGTTACTCCTGGCAATTTTATTTTCCGCACCATTGAATTTGAACAAATGGAACATCAATGGTTTTGCAAAGCGGAAGACAGCATAAATTTTTACAATCAATTTAAACAAAAAGCTATGGACTATTTATTGTCAATTGGCTTTAAAGCAGAGAATTTGCGTTTTAAGGACCATGAAAAATTGGCACACTACGCAAAAGCCGCTTGCGATATTCAATATAATTATCCAATTGGTTGGGAAGAACTTAATGGCATTCATCACAGGGGAGATTGGGACTTAACTCGTCATCAAGATTTTAGTGGAAAGTCTATGCAATACCTAGACCCTTTCACAAATGAAAAATTTATTCCTAATGTTGTTGAATATTCAATTGGAGCAGATAGACTAACTTTGGCTGTATTATGCGAAGCCTACGATGAAGAAAAATTGCCAGATGGCGACAGCCGAGTTGTTTTGCATTTCCACCCAGCAATTGCACCTTACAAAGTTGCAGTTTTGCCTTTGCAAAAGAATTTGAGTGAAAAGGCAACTGAAGTTTTTAATAGTTTGGCAAAATATTTTATGATAACTTATGATGATGCAGGTAGCATTGGTAAACGCTATCGCCGTCAAGATGAAATTGGCACACCGATGTGCATAACAATTGATTTTGACACATTAAACGACAACACTGTTACAGTTAGAGATAGAGACACAATGCAACAAATCCGCCTAAACATAAACGAACTTAAAGATTATATTTCTAAAAAAATAGAATATTAGTGGCATTCGCCACTTTTATTTTTTCTTTTTTTATTTATTAATTTTATTTATCTACTTTTTTTGATAAAAAAGTAGCAAAAAAACAAGCAATGATT
>CANQFL010000062.1 GCA_947598785.1 uncultured Clostridia bacterium | reverse complement strand
TTTGGCTCCGGAGAAAGGATTCGAACCTTCGACCTTGTGGTTAACAGCCACCTGCTCCACCGCTGAGCTACTCCGGAATATCTAATTGTTACTGCAACATTCTATCAAATTATATTCTTTTTGTCAACAAAAATTTCAAAAAAAATTAAAAATTATTTTATTTTTCATAAATGTTATGATAAAATACAAACTGAGGTGAAAAATGAAAAAATTTAGTTTAATATTAGCTTTTATTTTTATTCTTATTGGAGGTTGTGCTTGTTGTGCTCCTCAACCACAAATAAATGAAAATCCAATAAAAAATGTTATAATATTAATTGGAGACGGAATGGGATTTAATCACATTAAAAACACAAGTCTATATTGCGACATTGATAATTTTGAATTTGAAAGCAATTTTTTTAGCGATGTTACAACCTATTCTTTAAATCAAGAGATAACAGATAGTGCAGCTGCAGCAACTGCTCTTGCAACAGGACATAAAGTATATAACTATGAAGTTGGAATGCATAAAGTTTATGGTGAAGAAGAAGGTGTGAAATATGAAAATATTATGGAAGTCGCACAAAAGTATGGTAAGAAAACAGGCATATTCACATCAGACGCATTAGAAGGTGCAACACCTGCAAGTTTCTCAAGTCATGTTGAAGACAGAGGTGATAATTATGAAATTCTTTATGACCAAGCATATAATAGTGGAATAGACCTTTTTGTCGCTTCACAAGGAAGCTCAATTTATGAAGAAAACAAAGATTTATTTGAAAATAACAATTATAAACAACTTGAAACATTAGAAGATTTAGAAAACTTAGAAAAAAACGAAAAAGGAATTGCAGTTTTCAACAATCTTTGTTCATATTATGATGAAAATGAAAAAAATGTAACAAATTTCAATACAGCCTTAACATACACATTGAATTACTTAGATAATGAAAACGGCTTTTGCCTTATGATTGAAAATGCTTGGATTGATAAGCGTAGTCATAATAACAAATTAAATAGTGCAATGTGCGAAGTAAGAATGTTTGCTGACACAATCAAATTATTAAAAGAATTTTGTAAAGACAGAACAGACACATCAGTATTCATTACTGCCGACCATGAAACAGGAGGATTACAACTTGCAAAAACAAAAGACCAATTAACAAATTCTCTCTACACAAGAACAGGTCATTCTGCAGCAAATGTTCCATTATACACAATCAATGTACCTTTTGAAAAACGAGTAACAGTCAACAACACAGATATTTTTGCAATGATGAAAACTTTAATGACAGGAAATAAATATTTTGAATAAAAAAAACTGCAAAATTGCAGTTTTTTTATATATTTTCAGCTAAAAACATTGCTTTAAACTTTTTATTTCTTTTAAATAACTCGTCAAAAGTTCCTTCATCAACAATTTCTCCATTATCTAAGAAGAAAATCTTATCTACATTCTTGATTGTTGAAAGTCTGTGAGCAACGATGATAATTGTACTTTTCCCCTTTAAGCCATCAATACTTTTCTTAACTTCTTCTTGCGCAAAATTATCAAGACTGCTAGTACTTTCATCAAATATGATTATGTTTGAATTTCTTAAAAGTGCACGAGCAATAGCAAGTCTTTGTTTTTGTCCACCAGAAAGTTTGATACCACTTTCCCCTACTTTCGTATCAACTCCTTTAGGTAGAGTTGAAATAAATTCGGCAAGCGATGCTTTTTGAATTGCATCATTTATTTCTTCATCACTAGCATCACCCTTTGCAAGAAGTAAATTTTCTTTAATAGTCATATCAAAAATGTAAGGGAATTGATTGACTAATGAAATGGTTTTTCTTAATGTTTCTTTGTTTAAATCATTGATATTGACTCCATCAATCAAAACTTTTCCATCATCAACTTCATACATCTTAGACATTAAATTTAAAATTGTAGATTTTCCACTCCCTGATTTTCCAACAAACGCAACAGTCGTATTAGGTTCAATTATAAAAGATAAATCTTCAAAAATTTTATTTTCAGATACTAAAGTTCTTTCCCTTTTAAATTTTTCTGGTTTTTTAAACATTTTTCTTTTTGGCAAACTCTTATATTCATATTCCCTAAAAGTGTATGAAACATCTTTAAATTCAATTTTTCCTACAGGTTTTTTAATAGTTTTCGTTCCAAAATGTTCAGTTACAAATTCTTCTTCATCAAACAACGAGAACATTCTGCCATGACTTACCTTTATATCAACAATACTGTTTGTGATTTGTCCAACACCTTGAATCAAATTCCATAAATATCCCCTATTGGAATAGATAATCATGAAAGCAGCAAGAGATAACATTTTCATATCCATAAGAACAATACCAAAAATCAAAACAAGAAGAGTGCCAACAGATATAACAAAATTCCTTGCAGACCACATATTCATATCAATCATGTCCATTTTATATCTAGCATTTCTATAATTTTCATAATTTTCCTTAGAAACTTCACTAAGTTTTTCTTCAAGTCCCAAAGATTTTATATCTTTTTCACTTCTAACAATTTCAGTTGTAAGTGAGTTTATTTGGTCATTCTTTTTTCTTACGATTGCTCTATTTTTTCTACGAATTCTAACTCTATAATATTCAATAATAAAACCAATAATAACAATAGCAATAAGACAAAGAGAAACCCAAACATTTAGCGTCATAATGTAGAAAATAATAATTGTTGCAGTAATAATATTCATAATCGTGTCAACAACAGTAGTTAAAGCATCTACAATTCTAGCCGGGTCTTCAACAATTCTTTGTACAAAAGTTCCTGTATCATGGTCATTATATGTTTTTGAATTTAACTTAAAAGCCTGTTTTGCCAAATCTAAATTAAGTGCAGACATAATTTTATTAGAATATTTAAAATAAATCCAGTTTATAGTGTACCAACAAAATCTTTGAAAAACATTAATACCAATGGTTATTGAAAC
Organism: uncultured Clostridia bacterium; assembly: GCA_947598785.1. Taxonomy (GTDB): domain Bacteria; phylum Bacillota; class Clostridia; order Christensenellales; family UBA1242; genus Caccovivens. The sequence goes on along the minus strand of CANQFL010000062.1, from coordinate 2,540 downwards.
AAAGATAATTGCTTTTACAAATTCTTGAACAGTTATTAAATCAACAACCTCAGCGATAATAATCGCATAAAATACATCACAAAGTCCTGCAATAATAGTCAAAAATATATAAAAACTAATTGCAACTTTGTGTTTAGCCAAATAATTCAAAATAGAAGGTCTTTTTTCTTTTTTATTATTTTTCATAAATCCCCTATTAAATTAATTTTACAAATAAAATATAACAAGCAAAAATTTAGTTGTCAATCAAATTTTCAAAAAAAACTAATTTTATAAATAAAAAAGCATGATTAATTATCATGCTTAAATATTTAAATCAAGTTCTTTTAAAATTTGTTTAACAGTTTTTCTTCCTTGCAAAATTATGTATTCATGCATTTTTCCATCTATTGTAAGAATTTTAAGTTTGCTTAAAAGGAATATGCCATCACCTGTAACTTTTGCTTTCTCAATTATCATTTTATCAAAAGCAACACTAGACTCAAATTCAATATTGTTGTAATTAAAAGGTATTATTGCAAGTTTAGAACCAATCATTGAAATTGCATATTTCTTTGTTGAAGTCTCAGCAATCAAACTTCCTAAGAAACCATTACCTGAAAAAGTTTGTGCAATCGCAACAAGTCCTTTATCGGCAACATTTTTGGAAGTAAGTTCTTGTCTGAGGCTTTTCAAATCGTAACTCAATTCCCACCTCCATGATTATTCTAACATAATCAAAATATTTTGTCAATAGGGCTATCTTTAAAAAGAAAAAATCATACAAAATGTATGATTTATTCAAAAAGTTGTGAATTTATTGTTTCAATATTCTCAAAAGAATCTTTAGCTAAATATCCAGGTGAAAGAAGTGAATTTATTTCATTATAATTTTGTGTAGTAAGACTAATAAATTCGTTTTCTGTCATTAGTTGATAATCTTCAGAGCCCTCTACATCTGTTTCTAATTTCATAGCCAAAAGTTTTTTATTGTTTCTTATATCATATTCAGCAATATAAGCATTATACATTTCGTTGATATCATAAGTTTCTTTCCAAGTCTTAAGTTTTGTAACTACATTATCCCATCTACATTTATAAATTACTTCATCTTCAGATTCTATTCTAAACTTAAAAATTGCAAATCTCCAATCTCCAGCATATATGGTACTAGATTCAATATTATAATAATATCTTTCATACACATCTACTATCCAACCAGTTTCACTTGTTTTTGTAATTTTCATACAAATAGAACCCAAATAATCTCCTGGATGAGTAGCATGAGTATAATTATCCAATTTATAGGATTCATTTATATTATCATACTGTGTAATATAAACAGAATTCCCTTGTATATACATCTTATGCAATCTAAACTCTTCAAAAGTTAATATTGGATTTTCATCTTTATACCAAACATCTGTTTTGACACCATTGTTAAAATAATCATTCATTGTTTTCAAAGATTGAGCATTGTAAGCTAAAAAAGTCTGATAAATAAATTCTGGTATTTCTTCACCTTCAAAATCTGTATAATTTAATGATGAAATTTTAGCTTCCGAAATCCCTGATGTTGAAGCTGATATTCCACCTTTTCCTAATAATTTGTCATATACTTTATTAACTAATACTTTTGCTTCACTATATGTAAGCTCTTTAATAGGGTCAATTCCATTTCTTCCTAAAAAATATAAAGTACCAAAAACGGCACAAGCAACAGTCACAATTGTTACGTAAATTGTTAAAATAATAGTCCCAATTTTCTTTCCCATTTTTACCTCCACCATGTTTTTCAATATGATTCTAGCAAATTGTAACACGGGGGGGGGGAAATTTTGTCAAGGAAAAATTTAAAAATAAAATTATTTTTTACAAACTTCTATTGTTTTAAAGCATCTTATTCTTAGATTGAGTATATTCAAAACCTTTGTCCCCTGCAATGCTTTGATGATTAACCAGCAGTGCTCTAAGACAAATTCATTTGTCGCCTGCCACTTCTTCTTTCTTGCCTTGGCAGTTTTTCTCGGACTTTCCGGGAAAATGTTTTGCTTTTGCAAAACGCACACCTTTGTGTGCTGAACACTGCATTCTCGTTCCAATTTTTATGTAACAAAAAAGCACCCTCATGCGGATGCTTTGATGATTAACCAGCAGTGTTCTATTTTCCCGGACCGTTTCCAGCCAAGTATTTTAGACGATGAGAAGCTTAACTTCTGTGTTCGGGATGGGAACAGGTGGACCTTCTCTCTATCGCCACTGGTTATGGTATAATCACAACTTTGGTTTATATGAACCTTGTTGAAATTATCAAGTATAATTGAATATTGCCTTAAAAAGAAAGGAGGATAGGATAACAAGACAATATTCAATCAGGGAAAGTTCCCTGACAACTACATATTTAAAGAAGGAAGTCTTAATGCTAAAAATCCGTGATTAAGCCCTCGACCTATTAGTATCGCTCAGCTGAACACATTCAATATCTGTGCTTACACATGCGACCTATCAACCTTGTAGTCTGCAAGGGGTCTTACTAACTTATGTTATGGGATATCTAATCT
>CANQFL010000061.1 GCA_947598785.1 uncultured Clostridia bacterium | reverse complement strand
GATTCAATATCTCTTTGAGGTTCAGGAATATATGAATCCAAAGCATCAGAGAACTTCTTGATGCTTTGGATTCATATATTCCTGAACCTCAAAGAGATATTGACAAACCTTTCCTTATGCCTGTTGAAGATGTTTTCACAATCACAGGTCGTGGAACAGTTGCAACTGGAAGAGTTGAAAGAGGTGTTGTAAGAATCAACGATGTTGTTGAAATCGTTGGTATGGGTGCAAAGAAACAAACAGTTGTTACTGGTGTTGAAATGTTCAGAAAACTTCTTGATGAAGGAAGAGCAGGAGATAACATCGGTGTTCTTCTTCGTGGTATTCAAAGAACTGAAATTGAAAGAGGACAAGTTCTTTGCAAACCAAATTCAATTCATCCACATACAAAATTCACTGCACAAGTGTATGTATTGAAGAAAGAAGAAGGTGGTCGTCATACTCCATTCTTCAATGGTTATAGACCACAATTCTATTTCAGAACAACAGACGTAACAGGAACAATTGAACTTGAAAAAGGCGTTGAAATGGTTATGCCTGGTGATAATGTTAAGATGACAATCACTCTTAACAAAGAAATTGCTATTGAACAAGGACTTCGTTTCGCTATTCGTGAAGGTGGAAGAACAGTTGGTTCTGGTGTTGTTTCATCAATTATTGAATAATAAAAACAGGTTGAAAGCCTTATAAAATAAAAAGGTGACTATGATATGGTCATCTTTTTTTTATTAAATATATAAAAAACTTTTTTTCTTTATTAAAATGAAGTTGTTGAGGTTTTAAAAGCAGCAAAGTGTCAAAATAATAAGTTTTTTATTTATATTCCTTTACAAAATTTTTTACGTTTGTTATACTAAAACTAGGAGTTTACAAATGAATAAAAAACATTTTTTAAGATTGGTACAAATAATGGGCTTTATACTATTTGTTGGGGGAATTGCTTTAGCAATTTATTCTGGTTATGGTCTTTTCTTTACAGATGTAAAACGTACAGAATACATAATTATATTTAGTATCGGAATAGCTGCTTTAGTTATTGGAATTTTAATGTTTTTTATTTCTTTTAAAAAAGTTAAAAATGTATGTCCTAAATGTGGTTGCTCTTTTAAAGGTTGTGCTTATAGTTGGCAATTAGTTCGTTTGTATAATAATTATTCAAATCAAATGGCACAATACAAAGTTATAGCAAAATGCCCTAATTGTGGAGCAGAAAAAGTTTTCAATCAAGATTTTGTTGTTTCCGATTATCAAAATAGGACTACAACAAACCCTCAAATGATGATTGAAGAATGGTGTAGAAATAAATTTGGTCATTAAAAAAAGACTATAAAATAGTCTTTTTTTTATTTCATATCTTTTAAAAATGCTTTATAGAATAGATAAGCGTGGTAGATATCAAGTTTTGAAGCAACTTCCCATGGCGCGTGCATTGATAGTAATGGAATTCCTGCATCTATTACATTCATTCCGTATTCAGCTAGAATGTAAGCTATTGTTCCACCACCACCTTGGTCAACTTTTCCCATTTCAGTAAATTGGTGAAAAATTTTATTCTTTTCTAATATTGTGCGTAACTTTGCAATATATTCAGGTGAGGCATCGTTTGCACCACTTTTACCTCTATGTCCAGTATATTTATTGAATGAAAGACCACTTGAGAGAAATGCATCTGTTTGTATATTATATGATGATGCCCATGAAGGGTCAAATCCTGCTGTCACATCACTTGAAATCATATATGAATTTGTGAGTGTTCTTTTTAAGGTTAATTCATTGTATGTCCCTGTTAAATTTATTATTTCTGCAACGACATTTTCAAAAAATCTACTTTTCATTCCTGTTGCACCATTACTTCCTATCTCTTCTTTATCTACAAGCAAGCAAACTGCAGTACGTTTTGGTTTTTCGCATTCTAAAATTGCTTTGAGTGAAGTGTATGCACATGAACGGTCGTCATGGCCGTAGCCAACAATCATGGAACGGTCAAATCCTAAATCTCTTGCTTTTCCACTTGGAACAATTTCAATCTCAGCACTTATGAAATCATCTTCTTCAATTTCATAATTTTTTAAGATTTTTTTCAAATTTTCAATTACTATTTCGCTTTCTTTATCTTTTTTCGTAGTTTGATTTCCTACTATTATATCTAATTGTTCTCCAAGGATTTCTTGATTTCCGTTTTCTTTTTTCAAGTGTGGGAGTAAGTCTGATATATAAAATACAGGCTCGTTATCTTTTTCCCCAATATTTATATTTATCACTGTTCCATCTTTTTTTACAACAACTCCATGCATAGCAAGTGGCATTGTTAGCCATTGATAATGTTTTATTCCACCATAATAATGTGTATCCATTAAACAAAAACCATTTTTTTCATAAAGTGGATTTTGTTTGAGGTCAAGTCTTGGGCTATCAATATGAGCACCTAAAATGTTTAAACCATTTTCAAAAGGCTCTGAACCTATTACAAAGAGAATGATTGATTTATTTTGGTTTACTGCATAAATTTTATCACCACATTTTAATTTTGTTTTCTTTTTGATATATTCTGTTAGGTTTTTAAAACCATGCTTTTCTGCTTGTGAAATTGTATATTTACAACATTCGCGTTCAGTTTTATTTTCAGATAAAAAAGCTTTGTATCCTTCACAAAAATTAAATATTATTTTTTTGTTATTTTCATCACATAAACACCATTTATTTTTTACTTTAGTTATTTCTTCAAATTTATTTTCAATTTTATTAGTTTTTACTGTCATTTTATTCTCCTTAATTTCATTTTAACAAGTCTTATAATTATGTGTCAAATTATTTTATTTATTTTGAAAAAAAACTTTTTTATGTTATTATTATAAAAATGAGGTAAAAATATGAAAATTATGGATTATATTTACAGATTTTTTGGCTTCGAAGGAGATGATGTTAAGGTTGTAAAGAAAAAACAAACTCCTAAGGCAACTTATAACCTGAAAGTTACTAATAAACTACCTAATGAAATTGATGGTGTTCGTGTGTTTTATCCTGAAAATTTTGAAGAATGTAAGGATAAAATTGAACTTTTAAAGAAAAATACTCCTTTTTTTATCGATTTTAGAGCTTGCCCTAACAATGAAAAAAATAAATCTTTAGATTATTTTCAAGGAGTTATTGATGTCCTAGGTGCTAAATATGAATATGTCGATAAAAATTTATATATATTTTTACCAAAAAATATGGATTTAGAAAGGGAATAAAGGTATTTTTTATGAAAAAACAATTTTGGATAAGATTTTCTGTTATGTGCGCTATTATTGTCGCTATCCTTATTTTGGATTTGGTCACTAAATATGTCTTTGATGAAACTCTTGCTGATGGTAATACTATTGTTGTTATACCTTTTTTATTTAATTTTAAACTTGTCCATAACTTCGGGGCTGCATGGGGTGTACTTGCAGGAAAACAAGTGTTTTTGTTGGCTTTAAGTTTGGTCTTTTTAGCAATTTTCATTTTTTATTATATTAAAGAAAAAAATAAATCTTGGCTACTTAATGTGACATATGGCTTTCTTATTGCTGGATGCTTAGGAAACATTTATGACAGACTTATTTTTGGATATGTTCGTGATTTTATTCAATTTGATTTTTGGAAATCTTTTCCTATTTTTAATTTTGCTGATGTGGCTTTATGTATTGGTGTTGTTCTTTTTATAATTTATTTGATTGTTTATTTTGTTAAAAATAAAGATATCGCAAAACCTAATAAAAAGGAAAATAATAATGATTAATGAGTTTGTCGTTGATGAAAACAATGTCGGCAAACGATTGGATATTTTTTTATTAGAAAAATACCCAGATTGTAGTCGCTCTCACATAAAAAATTTAATTGAAAAAAATAAAGTTTATATTAATGATAAAAGTGCAGTTAAAGCAGGCATTACTCTCAAAAAAAATTATGTTATCCATGTAGAAATGATTGAACCTCAAAAAGTTTCTACTCAAGCAGAGGATATTCCTCTCGATATTGTTTATCAAGATGATGATTTGGTTGTTATAAATAAACAACAAGGTCTTGTTGTCCATCCTTGTTCTTCTACAAAAAGTGGTACTCTGGTGAATGCTCTTCTTTATCAAATTAAAGATTTAAGTGGTATTAACGGGGAGTTACGACCTGGAATTGTACATCGGCTAGATAAAGATACTAGTGGACTTATAGTGGTAGCAAAAAATGATAAAGCTCATATTAGTTTAGCCCAACAAATTAAAGAAAAAAGTGCAAAAAGACAATATTTGGCTGTTTTAGAAGGAAATTTAAAAAATGATGAAGGTAGAATTGAAACATATCTAAAACGTGACCCCAAAGATAGAAAAAAATATTCTGTTCAAAATTCGGGTAGAATTGCTATTACGGATTACAAAGTATTAAAAAGATTTGAAAAATATTGCTTAGTTGAATTTTCACTTTTGACAGGCAGAACTCATCAAATAAGAGTTCATGCTAAATATTTGGGTCATGCTGTTGTTGGAGATAAATTATACGGAAAAGAAATTAGTTCTTTAAAAGGTCAATTATTGCATGCATATAAACTCACTTTTAAACATCCTACTACAGGGGAAATTATGTCTTTTGAAGCAAAACTTCCAAATTATTTTCAAGATTTCTTAAAAAATCAAAAACAAATTTAATTTTTTATGGTTTTTTAAACAGTAAAAAAATAAAAATAAGATTTTTACTTGACAAATATTTCTTTTTTTGTTAAAATATTCAAGTATCCGCTTGGAACGGGTTTTGCAATTCTTTTGCATTTAGAAAGCATTTTTGCTACCTAAGATTTCAGCGAGTTTGGTTAGAGGAGGTTGATTAGAATGTTTGCAATTATTCAAACCGGTGGTAAACAGTATAATGTCACTGAAAACGACATCTTGAAAGTTGAAAAACTTGATGGAGTTGTTGGTGATAAGATAAAACTTGAAGTTTTACTTGTTTCTGATGGTGCTAAAACTGTTGCAGGTACTCCAGTGGTTAAAAATGCTGAAGTTGTTGCTGAAATTCTTGCTCATGGTAAAGGCGATAAAATCGTTGTTTATAAATATAAACCAAAGAAGAATGAACGCAAAAAACAAGGTCATAGACAACCATGGACAGAAATTAAAATTGTTTCTATAAAAATGTAGTATGATAAAGATTTTTATTTTTAAAGAAGATAACCTTATTACAGGGTTCCAAATCAAAGGACATAGTGGTTATGATGAAGAAGGTAAAGACATTGTTTGTAGTGCTGTTTCTACTGCTTCACAAATGTGTCTAACTGCTCTTAGTGATGTTCTTAAAACCCCAATTTCTTATGAAATGAATGACGGCTTTTTGTCATTATATTTAGAAGATAAAAATAATGAAAAAGCACAGGTTATGTTAAATTCTTTAGAATTAACTTTAAAAAATATAGAAGAAAATTATCCTAAATATGTTAAAATGGAGGTTAAGAGAAAATGTTGAAATTTAATTTACAACTTTTTGCTCATAAAAAGGGTGGTGGAAGCACTAAG
>CANQFL010000060.1 GCA_947598785.1 uncultured Clostridia bacterium | reverse complement strand
GTTGGCTTGAGTGGACTCGAACCACCGACCCCCACCTTATCAGGGTGGTGCTCTAACCGACTGAGCTACAAGCCATCATATATTAAATGCCTTTTAATTATAACTTTTTATAATATCTATGTCAAGTATTTATTTAAATTTTTTCATTTTTATATCAAAAAAATATTTTATATCAATTTTTTTAACCATTTTATCTGTTTTAAATATAAATAATTTCTTTCATAATTGACAAAAAATCTAAAATATGATATCTTTGATATATGGAACATAATAATAAAACTAACAAAAACAAAAATATTAAAAAACCTAAATTAAAAAAACACAAAGTTTTAAAGATAATATTAACTAGTGTTGTTTGTGGGGTTTCTATTTTTTTTGCAGTTAACTATTTTAAAAGTAAAAAAATCAACGATGGTTTGCCTGTAAAAGACCCTTTTACTTTTGATAATACTCTAGACCCTAATGGTAATGACATACCTCACAATAATGATGGTCAAATTGAACTTGATTCTATTTCAGATAAAGATAAAAAAATTTTACTTACACAAATACACAGTCTTTTGTTACAAGATGCAAACTCTCTCTTAAATTCTCAGTTTGAAAAAATAAGTAACATTAAAGAAATTTTATCAATTTATTTATTACCTTACAATCAAAGTGGAATAGACGATGAATTTGATAAATATTATTTGTCTATTTTATTTAGTGACAATAATCAAACTAAATACACTTTGAATTATTCAACTGGTCAAGATTTTTCAAGTAATGCAGAACTTTCAAAAGATTTTTTTGCAAATTTTATAAATTTCCTTACATATAATTGTCCCCTTGATAATTGTCAACCTATGAGTAATGAAGGAAATATGCTCTCTTCAATTTCAAATGCATTATTTGTTGGAGATGCTTATATTGGATATAAAAATTCTGGTGAAGAATGTTATTCTATTCCATTTTATAATGAAGATGGAACAACAAGAGTTTATTCAACTTTGAAAGAATCTTTAGATAATTATGAAGAAGACCCGATGTCTAAACTTTTAGAAGAAATGACCTCAGATAATCCTGAAAATATATTTGAAGAAACTTTTGTCCCATCTAGTAAAAATTTAAATAAAGTATTAGATATTTATAAAGAAATACAATCAATTGATTCTCAAGATAAAGAACAAAATGACATTGAAAATACTAACTGTCTAATAAAATAAAAAACTCTTTTTTGAAAAGAGTTTTTTTAATCAATCTTGGTTTTACGCTTGTTTTTATAATATATAAAGAGGATTATTGAAATGATAAAAACAATAACTCCAATTGCTATATAAACTGCATAATCAATCCAAGATTCATCTTCTATAGCAATATAGAACTCTCCTAGAGGTGCATTAATAATAATTTCATCATTATTTCTCTTTGTTGTTACAACTCGTAAACTGCCATCTTCGAGTTTCTGATATATGAAAATATTGTTTCTTGATGATAAACTTACTGGTAAATTCACTTTTATTGTAAAATTTGCTTGAATATCTACTTTAGTGTTTTCTTTTTCCATCCAAACATCAAATTTTAAAATAAAATTGTGGTTTTGAATTTTCAATAAATCTTGATTTATTTCACTTTTAATAAAATTTAATTGATAATCTTCAAAAATTACTGGTTCTTTTGTAGATAAAACGACATCATCTTTGGTTACTTCTCCAACAGTTATGTTTGCAAATAACTCTGTTGGTAATATTAAATTATAATTTTCTGCAAATTGACCAGAAAGATAAATATCATGTAAATGTACTTTGATATTTTGCCCTACTTCAGAACTTTCAAATTCTGCACAATTATCTAAATCGTAATCTAAATAAACATTATCAATCGTTCCAGATACATAAGGATTCTTAATGCGAGCTTTTACATTTCCATCATAAACTTTGCTATAAATTCCTGTCATAAGATAAACATCTTTTCTTAAAATTTCCAATGTAGAAGGAAGCAAAGTGATATCGTAATTTGCATTATAAACACCATTTATAAGATTGTAAACCCCTACATTTTCACCCTCTTCCCTATAAATAAATCCGTACAATTCGTCATTATTAATAAGTTTTCCTTCAACAATACTATAACTGAAAAGGCAATCTTGTTGTCCATATATTTTTTGATAATTTTGACTTTGTATTGTAATCTTTAAAGGTAATATTGTGACAGTACCTTTGATGTAAGTAATACTATAATTTCTTCCTAATGTCAAAGTGCTGATTATGTCATAAGTTCCTGCTGCTTCTCCCTTTATTTTGTGTATATCACCTTCTAAAATATCTCCATCTAAAATAGTTCCAGAAACAATCTTGTATGTAAGATGTGGCACTTCTTCTCCATAATTAATAACAAAACTTTCAGCTTTAATAACAATTTGTCTAGGTACTATTGTAAAATAGCGTTCATTGAAAATGATATCATAATTGGAATTTTGTAAAGAAGAATATATTAAATATCTCCCTATACTTCCATCATTATCTTCAATAGACAAATTACCTATTAAATTGTCATTTCCAATCATTTTACCAACTATTTTGTAATCTAAAAACTTTTCAATCTTTTCTCCATATTCAATTTGGGTTTTTGTTGGTATTATTTCTATTAATCTTGGTAAGATTTTAAATTCGCCACTTACAAATTTAAAATTATAATTTTGATTTAATGATAAACTACCTTGTAAAATTTGATAAATTCCTACATTATTTCCTTGTTCTCTAACAAGACTACCCTCAATTTTATCTGAATATGCAAGTCCACGCAATAATATTTCATAATTCAAGTCTGGGTCATCATCTCCATAGATTTTTTCACAAGATTTTGCAACTACCATAATATCTCTTTTTATTATTGTTAAATTTCCACCTTGGAACTCAACATTATAATTTTCACCAAAAGAGAATGAACCTAAATTAATTTCATAAGAGCCTATGTTTTCACCTTCACAACGCACTAAACTTCCCTTTGAAATGCTATCTATTCTATCATTATTTCTTAAAAATCCAGATACTATAGAAACACTTAAATTAGGGTCTTCCTCACCATAAATTTTAATTTTGTCGTCTGCTTTGATTGTTATATCACATGGTATAATTGATAAGTATCCTGAAACAAAATTGATTGTATATCTTGCATCATTAGTTGTTCCACAAGTCAACTGATATTTTCCTACATCTTCACCATATTCTCGCAAAATTTTTACATTAAGTTTTTCGCCCTCTACTTCATTTAAAACAGTGTAATCATAAATAGGGTCATCTTGTCCATAAACTTTTGTAAAATCAAATGTTATTACTGTCACTTCTCGTTTTAATATTATAAAACTTACATCATCTGTTATCACAAAAGAATAATTTTTATTAGAGGATAAAGTGTCAGTTTGATAAGAATACACCCCTACATTTTCTCCTGTTTCTCTTTTTAACTCTCCATCTATAATATTTTCTGCAGTATCTCCATTGCAAAAATCACTTAAAATTTCATAATTAAATATAGGGTCTTTTTCTCCAAATATTTTTGTTTGATTTTTTGCAGAAATATTGATTTGTCTAGGTAAAATCTCAAAATATGACTCTACCAAAGAAACAATATAATTAGGATTTTCTTGAGATGTTACTATATATTCATATTCCCCTGCATCTTCTCCATTTTGTCTTTCTACCTTGACATATAAACTTTCACCTTTAACTAAATTGTTTACTGAAAATGTTATTTTAGGGTCTTTTTCTCCATAAATTTTACCAATATCATCTACAATAACATAAATAGGTCTAGGAAAAATCTCTATTTCTTTCTTTAAAAATTTGTAAGTAAAGAAATAATTATTCAAATTATCTCCTTCAATTTTTTTCTTTAAAACATCAACCGGGACAATGCCACAATCTTTTTGATTTATAGACGTTTCCATAACTAATTTGAAATTATCAAATTTAACATTATTTAAAAAATCTACATTCCAATTTACATTTGTTGTTCCGTCATATTCTCTATCTAAAAATTCTATGCTTACAAAAATTTCTCTTTCAGTTATCTCAAATATATTTTCAGTGAAATTTATATTATAATTTGAATTATTTAGATTTCCAATATTGATTTTATATTTTCCAATATTCTCCCCTTCTTCACGAGATAGTTCTCCTGTAAGAAAATCCCCTTCCAAAAGATTTTCAACTTTGTATGTCAATTCAGGTTCTTCATCAGCATAGCTTTTTCTTATATAATTTGCTTTTACAAACAAATCTCGTGCAAATATATTACATTTTGCACTTTCAAAACTGACAACTTTGTAATTTGGATTATTTAAACTTCCAAGTGAAATGTCATATTCGCCTACATTAAAGCTACCAATTCCGAGAGAGCCATCAAGTTTATCTTCATCATAAAGACCATTTACAAAATATTTTAAATTTACTTTTTCGCCATAAACAAATGAACAATCAACAGCTTTTACAGTAATTTCTTTAGGTAATATAGTTCCATAAATTGCATATGTATAATTTTCCAAAGTGTAATTGTCTTTATCTTTTCCAAACAATTCTGAGTTAGTGATTTTAACTTCAATACTATTTCCAGCATGAGCAGACACAAAATTCGCTTGCAAATTAACACAAACATCTTCATTATTTACAATGTTTGATAAATCGGCACTTATGCTTGCAGAAGTTGTTTTATCATATATTTTATCTTCAACTAAGATGTTCTCCAATCTTAATGTTCTTTTTTCAATATTAAAATAATAATCATCAAGCAAAAAGTTATAGTTCAAATTTTTCTCAGCTAAATTACCTAATGTAATTTTGTATTGCCCTATTTTTTCTCCAGGTGTTCTTGAAAGATTTCCTACAATACTTTCTCCCTCTACTACATTTTGTGTGGAAAATTTAATAACTGTATCGCTATTTCCATACTCTTTTTTTGAATTAAAAGGTGTTATTATAACATCTCTTTTTGTAATTTTTCCGGTTATTAAAGGTAAAGATTTTGTGCCAAGATAATAAATGTCACTATTTAAACCTTTCAAACACATATTATCCACATTTGCTTTGACGGCTTTATTATCACCCACATTAACATCGTTATATGTCAACACAACTTGGTCTAACATAATTTGATGATTGGCTTCTAATCCATTAAATACCACTTTCACATCTTCAAAATTAATTTTATCTGTTCCGTCATAAACACGTGCTGGAATTTCAACTTGACTAACCGAAATTTTCTTTCTGAATTTGGCATATATGTCTTGCCCTAATTGTACAGTTAATACCAATTTAGTAGTTGAAGATTTTAATACATTATTAACATACCAACCAACAAACTCATAACCTGTCTTGGGTTTAACTTTTAAAGTTATCATTCTGCCTGGAGAGCTTTCACCTTCTCCACTAAAAGTTGCAGGAGATTCAAAATCTGTTCTAACTTTGATGTTTATTTTATCTGTATCAACAGTTAAGACTACAGAATTTGAAGAATAAATTTTTTCACTTGAAAAAGAGTTCTTCTTTGAATAGACCCTAAATTCTATTGTAGGACCTTTAGGTTCATTTTCTGCTATAACCAAGTTTGAACCAACTGCTTCTACATAGTTT
>CANQFL010000059.1 GCA_947598785.1 uncultured Clostridia bacterium | reverse complement strand
GCGTACATTATCAAATGCAACAAGGTCGTTTTTGGAAAGAATGGCGAAATCGACCACTTGGAGTGCGAATATATTCCGTCGTCAAAGAGCGGAAATGACACGTCGGGCATAAAGTGCAAGGGCACAATCCACTTCGTGAGCGCAAAAAATTGTTTCGAAGTGACGGTGAGGGAGTTCAAGAATCTCATCAAGGACGAGTATAAAAACCCAGCCAAAGCGCTTGCCGACGGCACGCCAATAAGTGAGATTTTAGAGCCAAATTCGCTGGAAGAAAAAACGGCCTTAGCAGAAAATTATCTAAAATCTGCAAAGCCAGAGGACAAGTTACAATTCATGCGCAAAGGCTACTATTGCGTGGACAAGGATTCCACCCCGTCGCGTCTAATCTTTAATAAAACAATCTCCCTCAAAGAAAGTTTCAAAGTGCAAAAATAAAACTGCCAACAGGCAGTTTTTTTAAAAATGGATATTGACTTTGTGTGAATCATATTATATAATCAAAATATGGATAACGCAAACGAACAACTTATCAAAATACGCACAAGGCAGTTGCTTGAAAAATGGATAAATGAGGGCGACGTGTCTGCTCGCGATGAGGTTTTTGAACTTAATCAAAAACTTGTATATTATGTGGCGCATAGTTTTAAAAATGTGATTGGAAAATTGCTTTCGTTTGACGATTTGGTTTCGTTTTGCAATATAGGATTTTTGAAAGCGCTTAACACCTTTGACCTAACAAACACATGCTCTTTTTCAACTTATGCCTCACAAATTATGAGGAATGAAGTGCGCATGGAGTTAAGGCGGGCAGAGTATGTAAAAGACGAAGTGTCCTTGAATCAGAAAGTTCGTTTGCCATCGGAGGACAACGTCGAAGTTGGCGATATGATTGCCGGCGAAAATAATATTGACGAGTTCATCGAGCATGATTCCAATCCAAGTGAATTTGATTTGCTAACTCAATTTCTCTCACAGGCCGATAGAGATTTTGTTAAACTTGCATATTTTTATGATGCCAATAACGATGAAATTGCCAAGGAACTTAACATAAATTCTGACGACGTTCGGCCGTATTTACTGAACATTATAAAGTGCTCTAGGCATAGGTGCAAGGGCATTCCGCGTGTTTCACTCTTTGAGCAGAGGGAACTTCTTCTCCACGACGATGATTTTGCGCGATTTGTTAGCAATCTCGACGAGCGAAAGAAAGCGACCTTGGAATCGGCTTTCGAGCCGCAGATGAGTAATATTCAAAACGCATTCCACATACACCGCGCGTGGCTGGAAGACGACATCACGCGTTTCAAACTTTCAAAAGTGGTGGATATGGACTTTGGCATTGATCGTCACACATGGGAGATAGTGGGCACCATTCATAGGGGTTGCAAAAAGAACGCGCAAAGTTTTGTTAAGTGTTTTCCAAACGGGATTAAAAAAGTTGGCGAGGTTGAAAGGTTGCTTTCGCCTGTAGAAATAGTTGCCCTCGAAAAAAATGTTTTGCAAATTCTTAAACGAAAAAGTTTAACAATTCCTTGTGAAAGAGAAAGCGAGCCATCTGCAAATGAATTACGCCTGAGCTATGACTGCATGACGCAAAAGTTTGCAAAACTTGAATCAGTCGAAAATTTAGACACCGTCCCCGAGCATGTTTTATGGTAAAAATAAACTGCCAACAGGCAGTTTTTTGTGGCTAAATAAATTTAATATAAAACAACCATTTTCAGCCAATTTATGTTTTCATTATAAACAATTTATGCTATAATAAATTGTAAGGAAGGCTTAATTGAAATTTATAATAACTAAAAAATTTTATTCCAAAAAAGATGGGTTGTTTCATGTTTGTAAAAAACAGGCAGGTTCATATTTTGCGGAAGAAATTGATACTACATATGATAATTTTAATGATTTTTACAATGCAATAAATCACAAACTTGAAGATGCTGATTTGATTAATTATGATTTTAATGATTGTGACCCAAAAGATTTTGATTTATCAAATGCTCTTATATCTTCAAAAGTAATGTTAAATCTTGGAATTTATAATCAAGAAGCTTTTAATGAAATACATAAAGATGCCTATTTGGCTCGAATTTCACCATCAACATCCTTAGATATTGTTCCTACGAGACCGCTTTTCCCTAACGATTATTTAGAGAATGATGACAATCTAATGATTTTCTATATAAGCGATTTGCACTTAAATCATAAATTAATAAATGAATTTAAAGAAACAGCCAATGAATTCGAAGTCAATGCATATCTCAACAATATTATTCAATCATTATCAAATAGCATTCCAAATTCAAATTGTCTTAAAAAAATTTTGTTTGTTGGAGATGTGTCTTATAATTTTGAAATATTAAAATGGTTTTTCAATCTTTATAAGCATGAGATAATCAATGAAACCTTTTTTATTTTGGGCAATCATGAATTGTGGGACAAAAACCTTAACGATAAGTGTAATTCAATTGAAGAAATTGAGGAAGAATATAGAAGGTTTTTTAATAGCGTTGGCATCACTTTATTAGAAAATCAAATATATTTTCCAAATGATAAACAAGAACCTCACAACAAGTGTCAAATTTTGTCAGAAAACGAAATTTTGCGTTTGAGCAACGAAGAGTTGCGACACATTTTTACATATAACGGATACGCTATCTTTGGCGGGCTTGGATACGCAGGTTTGAATAAAGAATTTAACTACAATCAGGGTATATATCAAAATGCACAAATTAACCGCGAAGATGAGATTGAACGGTCAAAAAGAATAGAAAACATACATAAAAAGTTAAAAGAAGCAGTTCCCGACAAAAAAATATTTTTTGTTACACATATGCCTAAAAGTGATTGGTCAACAGATGATTATGTGCCAAATTGGGTGTATATCTCTGTACATACGCACAAAAACTATTTTTGTGAAGATGAGAAAAAACAAATATATGCGGACAATCAAGTTGGCTATAATAACAAATCTTTTAACTTCAAATTCATAACTTCGACTTACAATTTTAACATTTTCAGTGATTATAATGATGGAATATATGAAATCACACGAGAGCAATATCGTTTGTTTTACTATGGAATAGGAAGTCGAATTGACTTTAATAGAAAATTTACAAAACTATATATGTTAAAGAGGAACGGAATTTATTGTTTTTTAATTCAAATCGAGCCAAATAGAGAGTTTAAATTATTAAATGGCGGAATGATAAAAAATGTTGGCAAACACGACCTAAATTATTTTTATGAAAACTTGGCAAATTATGCGGCTTCTATAAAAAACTTTTTGAACTCTTATGAAAATTTCCAAAAGAAAGTATCAAATGAAGTTAAAAAAATTGGCGGAAATGGACGAATACACGGGTGCATAATTGATATTGATTTTTATAATCATTTATATTTAAACCCGCTTGATAATAAGATAACGGCATATAAAGCATTTTCTATGGTCGAAAAGATAGTATATTCAAATTTTGCTAGCCTTTTGAAAGAAAATCGAATAGATTTGTATAATAATCTCAAATCTCTTATGTATAATAATCTTGAAAACAAGAATGCACCAACACTATTTAATAATAATGAAATAGAAAACTCAAAAAAGGTTTTAGTAGAAGATACCGAGATGTATAGAATTTCGCGAATTATAAAAGGATTGCAATATACTACACGATACAACGTTGTTAGATTGTGGAATGATGCTATTATTAACAAGCATACTGCCGAAAGCGGCAAGTTGATTGTTGGCGGAATTATTAACCCACAAGAAACAACAATTTTGAAACGAGAACAAAGAAAACGCCAAAAATAAAAAAGCAACCTAAAACTTTGATTCGTTTTAGGTTGCTTTTGGTTGAACAAGTATAATGTAAAACGAAACATAATCTTATCTGTTTTTTATGTTTTTTTAACGCCCGGTTTTAATTGCCACAACATACCTATCTCATCCAACAACCGTTCTTGCTCATCAGTTAAATTGCAATTTCGTTTTGCCAGTCTTTGAGTACGAATCCACCCACCTAATCGCAAACCATCTTCACATACATATTTTGCGGGAATATTTAGGTGTCCATACTTATTATAATATTCTTTAGCAATATTGTATTTTTTCATCCATTGTTCCATATTTATAGGTTTTTCTATATGCTTGCCCGTGCAATATGGGCAATCGTTAGTGCGGTTTGCTATCTGGGCTTTCCAACTATGCCCATTTTTACATTTCCACCACACATATCTTGAACTACCTATTGTAAATTCATCAGGGAATATTCCTATGTTTTTTTCATAGTCCCATTCTAGTGCAAAGTTTGGCTTTAGTGTTGCCAAATCGTTATATCCTTTCAAAACTTTATGTCCTGAACAATAAGGACATTTATTACCTTTAGAAACATTGATTATAGTCTCCTGCCATTCTCCTTTGCATTTTGGGCATTTCCACCAGACTTTTCTATTGCTCATATATGTAAAATGTTCAGGCAACAATCCGTTATTTTTATCATAATTCCAAAACACACAAAGGTCTGGGTAACGAACAGCAAAACTATTGTTTTTTTCAAAATTAGTATATTGAGATAGAATATCAATTCTATCTCTTTCTATATTAATATCTACATCAACCTTAATATTGGTCTTTTTTTGTATTAAAGCAAAAAGATACTTTAATGCGTTTGGGAAATTTTTATAACTATGGTCAACAATAAACCATATTGTTTGATTATCTACTTCTTCTTTTTCGTAGTTTTCTTTTATTCTAATCAAATCAATGCCTGCCGCAAGCAAATCTGAAGATTTTCTCTTTTCACGCTCTGCATGATATTTTTTAGAATGGTATGCAATACCGTCATACTCAATACCTATTTTATAATCAGGTAAGTATATATCTATTTCCCAACCGCTATATTTATTACGACTTGTAATATTAAAAAACTTTGACAAGTAAAAAACTATGGCTTGCTCAGGAAATGAAGTTCTTAATTCGGCAGAACATTGTGCGCAATTTCTTCCTTGAAACCTATTGCTAACTGTGGCTTGCCATTCATGCCCTCTTTCACATTTCCACCACACTTTTTTCATCGAGTATGGGCTAACCATACTGGGCGTCAACTCTCCATTTTTTGTAGGATGCCATTCTTTCGCTAATTTAGGTGCTTTAACTTGTAAATTATTTTCATCAGTTGGATAGAAACCTGCACAATAAGGACAATTATGACCTTTTATCCTTGCGGAAATAGTAGTTTTCCAACTATGATTTTTTTTACATTTCCACCAAAATTTTTTATTGCAACCTTTTGTTATCATTGAGGGACTCGTTTCGTTGCGCTCAAAATCCCACTCATTCAACAACTCAGGGTAATCGTCTATAAAAGCACCACTGCGCTTTATTATTGTTTCCTGCCTTCGTTTGCTACGGCAATTTGGGCATCCTGCACCATGGACACGACTATTTATTCTTGCCTTATAAGAATGATTACATTTTGAGCATATCCACCAAACATTTGCATTCGAGCCGCTTAAATAATCATTAGGTGCTTTTTCATTTTTATTAAAATCCCATTCGGCCGCAATTATGGCGTTATTATCTGCAAAAGAACCTTTTTTGCTTATTATGCTTTTTATACGACTTTCCGCTTGTTTACTAGACAATTACTTCACTCCTTTTAAAATCATTATAACATAAACGCTTAAAATTTTCAACATATATCTAAATTGTAAAAAATATCCATTGAGAGCATTAGACGACACCTTGTCTTATTAACGAGAGCGTGCTGACGCACGCTGACAAGGTGTCGTTTTACAAAC
>CANQFL010000058.1 GCA_947598785.1 uncultured Clostridia bacterium | reverse complement strand
GACGTAAAAGTTATTTCGGCGATAGGTGGAAAGATACAAAAATGCTATTTTGCAACGAAAATGGCAAACTTATCAGCCCAGGACTGTTCAGAGTTTGGCTGCAAAAGATATTGTTCCGCGAAGGGTTGCCAATTGTCACTTTGCATTCTATCCGCCACACAAACATAACACTTCAACTTATGGCTGGCGTGGATATGAAGACTGTTTCAGTCCGCGCCGGTCACGCCCGCGCCAGCACTACAAGTGACTTTCTATAGCCACTTTATAAAAAAATCCGACATCCACGCAAGTAAAGTTATAAGCAAAATATTTGAATATAATACAAAAAACTCAAAACGCTTTCGAAAACGTGAGTTGTTAAAAAAGACGACTTGGTTAGTTCGTCTTTTTCATTGTTTTGTTCTCTTCAATTTCTTTATCAATTTTGTCGGTGTTTTGTTCTTTAATATTTTTCAATTCATTTATTATTTTTTTGATTGACTCTGCAATGTTTTGGTTATTGTTAAAGGGATAGGTGCGCGCGAAAAGAGTACCTGTTTTAATATTAGTATATATACTTTTTGTTTTTCCTTCGTTGTGAATTGCATACTTTATTTTCACAGATTTATTTCCAATCAACGAACCAAAGTTTATGTCGTCCGATTTATCTGTTAAAATTTCGTAGTGTATTCCAGCGTGTGCAGAATTTGTCCATCCCCACGTTGCTTTGTATATTTGGATGTACCCGGTTGATGGAAAAATATAGAATTCTGGTTCCGGAAATTCTTTTTTAATGCTTTCTATAAGCATCTCCTTAACTTTTAAACATTGAGTCCTATAGTTGGCAATTAAATAATCTAATTTATCTTTGTTGGAAAGATAAAAATCAAGTGCTGATTCGTCACATTTTGTAATACTTTGTTTCATAAGAAATTCCTCCGAATGTTTAATGAAATCTCGCATAAAACCATAACTTTCTTTATCTGCAAGTTCATTTTTATTTATATGGTTTAAGATTTTGATTAAATCATCATAACAAAACTCAGCAAAATTAGTATTGGATGGTTTTGATTTGTTATAATTTGGCTTTAAATAAATGTATTTAACGGGTAAATTTTTGTCGTTTATTTTTTTAATTTCCTTTTCATAAGTTGAAGTTTGCTTTTCTTTACTTTCCAATGCCATTACTTTGTTTTCAATAACAATCCAAAAAGTGTCATATTTTATTATTATGTCAAGCCGATTATGTTGATCTATATAATACTCTGTTTCAATATCTTCTAAAGTTGCACCTTCAAGCATTTCGGCAAAATTGGTTGTGCCTTTTTGTGTCGCAGTTAAAATTTCTTTAACAATTTGTTTTGTCGTATTGCGTTCGTCCAAAAGATATGCTAGATATTTTGATATAACAACCTCATCAAGAGGTCTACTAATAACCTGCAAAAAAGTTTTTGGAATCTTTTTAATTTCCAAACCGTCAAGTTTTTCTTTTATTAACGAATAGTCAATATTCATCTCACCTCCATAATATATTTTTATAAATTGGTGCAACCGAGCAGATTTGAACTGCTGACCTATCGCTTAGGAGAAAAGAAATTCGGTTGTTTTATCTTTTTTGGCGTTAATTTTGGCAATTTTAAGCAAAATTATTGTCAAAATTAGGCTTTTTCATTAAAATTTCACACCAACTTTCTTAACTTTTAAGCAATCGCTATCAAATTTATGGTGGCGAAATGGTGACTTTCTGCCCGCTAATCTGCCCATGGTGACTTTTTATGAAATAAAATTATCCAAATATTGATTAAATATTTGTTTTATTTTTGATTCTTCATCACTACCGTTGGTTTTAAGCCTTAAAAGAGGAATTTTACATTTTGCAAGAATTGAATCTTTTAGAGAGTCTTTTATTTTTTGATGTTTATTGTTTTCGTGATATGCTACACCATCAACTTCAATTGCACAAACTATGTCTTGGTTGACTTTGTCTTTTATTAAAAAATCCACACTACAATTATTTTGAATATATGTATTTTCAGTATCATTAAATATACTTTTATTTGCAATAATGTCTTTTACTCTAACTTGCTCTTGTACAGCAAATTGTTTATATGGAGTTAACTTAATAAGTTCATCTATTAATGTTCTCAACAATCTCTCAGAGGCATAAATACTTTTACTTGAACTATTTTTTAATAATTTATTTCTTTCAGTTTCTTTGGATTTGTATAAGTAATCAAAAATTGATACGCATTTACTTCTAAATAAACTATTATTCATCGTTTTATAACTTATATAGTTTATCAAATCATGAATTTCTTTACCTTTTTCATTGAATATTTCTTCATTTGCTATTAAAATGAATTTTTTAATTGCTCGAGAAATTGTTACGTTAATCATATTTGCATTATCAACAAATGATAAGTCTTTATTTGTTGCATTGTTGTCTAGTACCGGAGAAAACAAGATTACATTTTTTTCGCGGCCCTGAAATTTATGAATCGTGTCGCATTCAATGTCTTTATATTTTTCTTGCAGTTTGTCAACCTGAAGCCTATATGGGCTTATAATACCTATGTCTTTATGATTTATATTAACGAATTTATCATTGTGAAGAATTTCATCAATGGTATCAATTTCTCTTTGATTGTAAGTTCCGTTTTGGTCTCCGTTATTAATTCTGCGCATATGATTTTCATTAGAAGTGAAATAAATACTTAAAGGTTGATTTTTATTATTAGTTGTGGTAAATGGTATAAGTTGATTATCGTAATATTTTATGTTGCAAAATCCGATTATTGCTGGATCACATCTATAATGTTCCAAAAGAGTGGTTATCGTATTTGGATACACTTTCATAAATGAAGTTATTAAACTTTGTTTGTTGCTATCAAAAGCATCATCGAAATTGCAATTAGTATTAAATTTTTCTATTGGGGACAACTGTTTATCGTCTCCAACTATTATAATATTTTTACACTTATTAAGTAATGGAATTGTAGAAGGAATAGTAACTTGTGACGACTCATCAATTATGACATAGTCAAACATATATTCTGCTTCTATTGACGACATAAAAGAAATTGCTGTAGAAGTAATAATAGGATATCTTTTAATAAATTGAAAAAAGCGTTTTTTATAATCTTTTTGTGAAAATGAAAAATTAAAATTTATGTTTTTATTAACATAGGAATCTAAATATTTTTTCGATAAATTATTGTATTCTAATTTTAATTCATCTAATTTTTTATCATTTAAGAGTTTTTGAATTTCATTTAATTCTTTAGATAGTTCATCTAATTTTAAAATATAATATTTGTGCTCAAGCGATGTTATAATTTGGTCTCGATTTTTTGCTCTTACAAGGGATTTTTTAAATCCATATTTAAAAATCAGTTTTAGCCAGAGAAAGAAAGTAAATTTCTTTTCTTTAGTATCTGTTTGATATCTTGTTATATAATTGATTAAAGATTGAGAATTTTTAAATTTATATCGATCTACATTTATTATATTTTCATGATTAAACTTTTCATAATATTGTTGTTCCAATTTAATTGATTCTATTTTTTCTTTTAAATTTTTAGATTTATTTTCATTTTCGAAAAGTTGAGAAAGAAATGATAATTTTTTTAATGAGATTTGTATATCATCAGAGTCAGATGTGTTAAAATCTTCAGTTTTGTTTTTGAAAAATTCTGCTTTTCTTTCTCCGTTGCCCAATGATGCAAAAAGTGTTTTATATCCATTGGTCTCTAATTTTTCTTCGATGTTTTTAATAGCAGTATTATTTGCGGAGACAATAGCAATACTTTTGTTTCTGATAATAAGATTACATATAATATTTAATATGGTTTGAGTTTTTCCCGTGCCTGGCGGCCCCTTTATTATACTTATCTTATTATTAAGTGCTGTTATAATTGCTTTAAGTTGAGAATTATTAAAACTAAAAGGGCAAATTATATCGCCCTCAACTTTATTTTTATTATTTGATTTGTTCATGTACGAGTATAATACACTGGTCGGATTTACATCAAGTCTATCGTATTGCTGGCACATCATATTTCGGATAGTATCAACATTTGATTCGCACGCACAAGATTTCCAGTAACTAATTAAATTTCTATCAGTATCGGAAAATTTGTAGAACTCAATATCTTTTGGGTCGCAGATAAAACTGTAACCATTTTTACAAAACACCTTATATTTTTTGTTCTTGCTGTTATCCATATATACATCAATATTCATAATATCGGATTTCATTTTGCCTAAATATTTCACTATAAAATTTGAAACCTCGAAAGAATCTGTTTTCCCCATTATAATGACGTTTTTCATTTTTGCATGAAAACTTGTATCATCTTTAAGAACGATAAAATAGGAGTTGTTATCTATTTCAATTATTTTAATTCTGTCTGTTATATCTTTAAAATCGGTTTCGAATTGCTTTTTAAATAAAATTAGCTTTTCATTTATATCCATAAATTTATTATAACATATTTCATATAAAAAGTGGAAATAAATCGTGCATTTTTAATTTGTTTGTGTTATACTTAATCAAAAGGAGATGAACTATGCAATGTTTTAAGTGTCACATAAACTTGTTTGAGCGTAAGAGCGAATATGGATTTTATTATTTTTGTCCAAATTGTGGAAAGATTTTTGAGACTAAAGGTCAGCAAAGTTATAATTCAAAAAAATATAATTCTCGTTCTGATTATATGAAGACTAATGATTTTGTTGAGCCAGATAAAAACAAACTTATAAATAGTAAAGATATAAAGAAATGAAATGCTGCTTTTGATCATTGCCCATCAGTATTTGATTTTGAAATAATCAAGCAGCATTTTGTATTGGTCATGTCCAAAACGGCAAGTTTCAATCAAGTAGTTTCTTTCATTGTTCCATTCTTTAAGGCCGCGATAGTATAGCCATTTGTTCGCATCATCAATGTAAAATGGGACAATGTTGTTTTTCAAACATTCCTTAAAAGCGATAAGCCTGCCGACACGCCCATTGCCATCTTGGAATGGGTGTATGGTTTCAAATCTGTAATGGAATTCAACAATATCTTCAAAGGTTACTTTTTTAAGAGAGTTATACCAAGCAAGAAGTTTTTTCATTTCTTTTGCCACATTTTCTGGGGGAGCGGTTTCGATTCCGCCAACGGTGTTTGGCGCAAGTTTGTATTGACCAGCTCCATAAGTTTTTGATTGTTCTGTTCCTTCTTTTAAGAAGTGATGCATATTTTTTATAAGCGTTTCTGTCAATTCAGCAGTTGCAAAATCGATTACATAGTCGATGCACCTGAAATGGTTGTTTGTTTCAATAACGTCATCCAACTGAATGTTTGCAGGAAGTTCGCCGAGAGTTTTTGTTTCAAAGATATAGCGGGTTTGATCTTCGGTCAGTTTGCTGCCTTCAATGTGATTTGAATTGTAGGTTAATTTGATTTGCGTTTCGTGATACAGGCCGCCACCTAATTTCAATATTTTTTCTTTTTGCAGAGTTTGTAAAACATGATTGGTTTCAAGAATATCGTCAAAACTTGCGTCTAAAAATGCCAAAATCTTGCCTACAACATTGTCATTGATATCTTCGCCTTTGCTTATTTTTGCAATAGTGCGCGAGGATATGTCGACCTTTTCACATAGGGCGGATTTTGTTATGCCTTTTCGCTTTAATAGTTCCTTTAATTTTGCTTCATTGATAATCATAAACACTCCAAATCTTTACTTTGATAAACATATTATATCAAAAAAGTAAAGATTTTACAACTATTTGGACACAAAAAGTAAAGATTTTTTATTTTTTACGCTTTTTAGGATATCGGTTTGAAATAGCAAATCTCTTTTCAATTTGCTCGCCACCGTTGTTGATCACTGCGCAATATCGTGCATAATTAAAGCCTTCGCTGTTTACGAGCAGCATTATGTCGCAGGTTATACTGCAAAACATTATCACATGCCAAACTCCGTTATTGTCAACATACATTTCGTT
>CANQFL010000057.1 GCA_947598785.1 uncultured Clostridia bacterium | reverse complement strand
TTGACATTTAAAAAGGAGTAATTTGTAAAATTACTCCTTTTTACTTTATTTCGTTTATTGTTTTTTTGTTTGACACAATGCGTTAGATTCCTTACAAACCTTATTTTATTCTTCAATAATAAAATAGTGATTTTTGCAAATTGCCCTGCGGTAAATATATGAGTAATATTTGTTTTTAGGTGCGTTTGCTTTCAAGTAATCATTAACTTCCTCTTGTGTCATCTCTTTGACTTCCAAAAAGACTTTATAAATAGGCTCCAATATTTCCATACTGTCGCAGCAAAAATAATTTTTGTTATCAGCATTATCAGAAATTATTTTTTGTAAAAATTGATATTCAGAGTCGGTTAGTTTTTTATTGATATTCAGTTCCGCTATGTAATACCACAAATCCTCGTAATTAAACTTATATGGTTTTATTTTTTGAAGAAAAGTGGCTGTGCAACTTTCGTCTAATTCGCCAACCTTTTTGTTCGCTTTGATGGTTTTAATGATTTGCAAAAATTGTTTATGCGATTGCAAATTCCTGTCTATTTCACTTTTTATTTGTTGAGAGAGTTTGAGTTTACTTTCCATAATAATTTTTTACCTCCTATTTTAATATAACTCTAATATTGAGTGAAAAATAATAAATTAAATTGATGAGTTCCAATCAAATTCTCTACATATCTGCGTGCATCTGCAGGAACAGCGTTTATGGGAAAATAATCAATTACTTCATATCTTTTATATTGGTATTCATATACAATTTCCCATTTTACTTTTTTCACTTCTTTTTTCTGTTCCGCCAAATTATGCTGTTTTCCAAATTTTATATCAAACAAACCCATTGATTTACTCCTTTTTTACTTTCATCGTTAGGAAACTTTTAAAGTTGCAAGGGCTTTTGGAATTGCTCCCTTTTCTTTGTCAAAAATTCGTTCAATTATTTTCTCGCTCTCGTCTTTCAGTGAAGGTAAAAGATCAAGAACATTCGCCTTATATTCTTCAATTTTTGCCTTGGTTTCTTGGCTGTTCCCGATAAGGTGTTCCAACAAGCGTTTTTCATAGCGACCGGGCTTTATAATTTTCACAAGATACAAACTCAGTTTGTCAACGTCAATTTGAAAAAACAAATTTTTGTAATTTTCTATTTGATTGATTGTAAACATTATGTTGACAGGGTCTTTTTTCTTGCTTTCTACCAAAACTCCGTCTTTGTTTTCGATAACGATTTTTGCCCCTTTTTGTTCAAGCAAATTGCACAAAATTTTTGAAGTTTCTTTAATCCAATTTGGTTTCATATTGTAAATAAAATCTAATATTTGTCGGTTGTTTTTATAAATTTCTAATGCTTGTTTTTTAAGTTCAGATTCATTGTCGTTCATCATATCAAATTCACTCCTTATTAGTTTTTTATAATCTTCGATAAGTGTTGCCAAAGTATTATCAATATTGTTTGTGTCTAACCTATTTAGCACATTTAAAATAAATTCATAATCTATTTCTGCCCACTCGTTATAGCCAGATTCCGCTTTGTTAGGAGTAAGGTATAACATAATTTTTATGTAATCTTTATACTCTTTGAATAAATACTCTTTGTATTTTTCAAGTTGGTTGCCGTGTTGGTCTGCATCGACCTTGTTTTCTATTGCAACAACAACTTTTTGCTTTTTGTCTTTAGTTAATTCAAGTTGAATAAGAATATCAATTCTGCCGTCTTTTATTGCCATCTCGCGATAGACATTTACATTGTTGATGTTTCCGTAAAGCGTATCAAAAAAGTTGAGAGTTGATGCCTTGTTTTCTTTTGCTAGCAAGATTAAAAAGTTTTTTAAAAACTGTTGACCTATATCTCCGCTTTTGCTTGGGTCAAAAAGAAATGACAAGAAATCACTATGCCGAAGTTCTTGCCTTTTAATATTCAAAATGTTAAAGACATTGTATCTGTCATAGCCCGCATTGACAAGAGGGCGAGTGATTTTTTCGTCAAAATTCAAGGCAAAGTCTTGTAAGTCTTTGCTGGTCAAAGATTGTTCCATAAAAACTCCTCTTTCAATAATTATATCGCCCGCAACTTTCTCTGTCAATAAAATCCCGCCGCCACACCCACCAAACGCCCAAAGAAAAAGTCTAAACCGATGTTCGATTTAGACTGCTTATGGTAGAGCCCGATGCGTGTAAATCGAATTTAATTTTTAATATCACTATGGTCTTTGAGCATTTTTATCTCCGACGACCTTTTCTGCCCTTCTTATCCAATCTCTTTCTTCCTCGCTATCCATACCAATATTGTAATATGAGGCTAAAATACTTAGTGTCAAATCAGGATTGAAGGCAAGTAGTTTTGCCTTATTTCGCACATATAATTCGCTAATAATTTTTATCCTTGCAAGACGACTTCCCAAATGAATTTGACAGTGACAAGTGGGACACAAAGGTATAATATTGTTTGGTATATCCAAGTTAATATTTTTGTCAAAATAATATTCTTCTTGTCTATTCATTGGCACGATATGATGTCCTTCAACATAATTATGTAAATCAGTTGATTCAAAGTAGAAATGTTTTTTATCGTGGCAGTTGCATAGATAATTTGCATTTCTCAATACGCTATCTCTAATTTTTTTGTGAGTTTTAAATCTTTTTCGTCCAGAGCCATCAACTCCTTTTTCTGGCTTTCTATGAATGTCAGAAAAATCCGATAGGTCATCGTCGATTTCAATGATATCCGTATCGATTGGCAATATGGTATGTATTGGTGCAATAAGCGAACGATTAGCAAAATTAATAAACTTTTCCAAATTTGCAAATTGATTATCAAGTCGATTTAAATGGTCAGTTATTGAACTTATATCATATTTATAATCGTTCCCTCCTGCGAAAATAGCTGTTAAGAATCGAAAACAAAAAGATTTTAAGAACTCCCCTTGCAGTTGAGAAAGTTCGCATTGACCATATAACGTTTCTCCCTCAATTCTGAGATACTTAAATTGTTTATTTGATGGTAGCCTTTTTTGTAAATATTCAGACATATCTAGATATTCAGTTAAGGAGTTAAATCTTGTATCTGTGGATAAATTTTTAATGGGAAAGAAGGGAATAACATCAATATTTAATGTGTTTAAACTATTGACATCCATTTGTAGTTTATTGTATGTAATGGGAACTTTATTTTCAGAATTGATTTGTGATGTCAAAAGTGCAATTTTTTTGTAATTATCATCCAAAAGAAATTTCAAATGTTTTTCCATTTGGTTACAAATAGTTGGCATTAAGCTTTGTTCAATAATAACATTTCCCTGTTTTGAATCAATTGGCGTGAAGAATATTACTACTTTTTCAAACGGAAGATTTTCACCATCAACAAAAGCCCCATATTGTCCATATAGCGAACGTTCTTCTTTAGTTACGCAAAACCTATAGTTTGTGATTTCAAAAAAACCAAATTCGTCATTTAATTTGCTAATTATTGCATTTATAAACTCGTCTGGCGTATTATAACCTTTTGCTTTTAATATGGTAACGTTTTTATTTGAAAACAAAGATTTATAAAATTCCTCTTTTATAACCAATGTTTGACTCATGTTATTTCCTCCAATCATAATTTGTTATTAATACTTCATCTCTACTGTTTTTTGACCCGACATTGTCTACATTTTTTATAATAAAATTGTGTGTTTTTATCCATTCGACCAATATGTTGTTTTGTGTATCATTGTGATAAAGCACATTAGATAATATAAATTTGTAACCATTTAGATGCAAATTTGTAATGTAATCCAATAATTTTGTTTCTTGGTCAGCATCCCAACCTATAAATCCACGCTTCCCGTCATTATATGTAGCGTTTGTAATAAAGTAAGGGGGGTCAAAATAGAAAACACTATCCTTATCATATTCAAGGAAATTTATATTTTCATATGACATATTATACAATTTATATGTCTTTGTTTTTGGAACGAAAGAATTAATTCTTTCAACTAAAGTTTCATTGTATGAACAATTTCCAACGGGTGAATTAAACTCTAATTTTGAGTTAAATCGCATTTGATTTTGAAAGCAATACATATGGAGAACAAATAACTCGTAAATATCATGAGTTTCATTATAATTGGTTCTTAATTTTAAATATGACTCTTTGTCCGCCTTCTTCAAGTTGAATTTCTTAACAATATGCTCAACGTTTTTTATAATTGTTTGTTTGTCAGTATTTAATAGCAATTCAATTATCTTATACGTATGTGGTAAAAATTCATTATATACAACTTGGTCAGCAACAACATTTGCCCCCACATTAAAAGCACCACCCATGATATCAACGAATGTAGATATGTGCTTGGGCATTACTTTTAAAATTTCATTAAAAATGCTATATTTGCTCCCCGTATAATTTAGGGGTGATTTAATAATTTCGTTGTCTTTCTCGAAATATATTAATATTTCCTTAAGGTTGTCACCTTTTTTGCTCGAATGAATATTTTTATATTCTTTATATGGAAACTCATAAACTTTCACAAGATGCCCTTTGGCGAATTTGCTTGCAAGTTTTTTTAATTCTTCAATCGTTATCAAACCCTGAGTGCTATAACTCATTATAATGTGTTTGAATTGTGCTTGACGCAACAAATCTTCTAGGTTTATTAACGCTTGTTCCTTACGGGTATACTTTGATTTTCCATTAGTTTCTTTTCTACGTCCCGTTATACCACCGATATCTGGATAATCATATTTTGCAATACTTTCTAATAAATGATAGGCCGAACTATAATCTGTTGTTGTGTAAGGTGGGTCTAAGTAAAGAATATCACCCTCAATTTTTCTAATTAGCTCATTGCTATCAAGATTATAAACGCTATTAGAGTTAATGACTTTCGTTTCATTAATTTTTATAGGTTCCAATACAAATGGTTTAAGTGCTCTTTTATCCCAATCTTTAAGATACGCCTCATATGTTCCAGAAGTATTCGATACACCCATGGTTGATTCTAATAAAGAAGCCAATAAGAAATTTCTTTCCTTAACATCAATTATGAAATCTTTGTATAATTCCTCTATTTCGATTCGTATTCCATCGATTTTAATTGCATTATTTTCAGTAAAAAATTGCCTATTTCCCCTTGGAGAATAGTTATTTGTTATAAAATATTGAGAGTTTAGGCTATATTTTTTATTATTAAAATATGAGAAAGGGTCTGTATTAAATTGGCTTTTAAATAGACTAAAATTTGGTTTTGTTTTGTTTTCAAGTTTGGCCTTGCTAATAATACTTGAACAGTATAAAAAATCGTTAGAAATTATATCGTATTTATCCTTGAAATAATCACCAACCGATCCAGACCCAGAAAATAAATCACAAAAAATTTTCCCTGAAATATTATTTTGATTAATAACTAAATTGATATTCTCCAACATTCGTGTTTTATTTCCTAAAAATCTCATATACACATCTCTCTCTATAAATGTATTTTTATTATAACATAGATTTGGGGTTTATGCTAATAAAACACAAGTAATTTAAACTTTTTTTCAATTTGCAACCCTCGCGTGTGCTTGTCTTGATACAAGTGGCGTCGCTTTGCTCCGCCAAGACAAGCACACGCGGACTAAACTGACTAACTAATTAAAAAGAAGATAACTCGCTTAAAAGCGGTGGCTAATTTGTGTCCACGGGGCAAGCCGATCGTGGAGCACAAATCTTAACGCCACCGCATTTTTTGTTTTATTCTTTTTTGAAATTTTTTACACGAAAAACTATTAAAGCAAAACGATTGTATTTGCAACTTTTTTCAAACGAAAGTTGCAAACAATCTATGCTTTTACAATTTTTGGTGTAAACTTTGGAAAAAGTTGAGTGTGTGAGTGTTAGACGGTGCTTGTCTTGATACAAGTAACCCGTTTTTACTCACAACCTTTTCAACCATAAAACTGCCATTTGAGATTGTGGCGTGTGCTTGTCTTGATACAAGTAGCAAAATATTATTTGGCATTTATGCGTGTGCTTGTTTATACAAGTAACACGCT
>CANQFL010000056.1 GCA_947598785.1 uncultured Clostridia bacterium | reverse complement strand
AACAAATGCTGATACTTGGTATCGAGATGCTCAACGCTTTGAACAACAATACCAATTTGTGTTAGATTTTTTAAATGTTAGATATACTTCTTTGGGGACTATTTTATATTGGATTAAAGAAAATCAATTGATGCTATAAAAAAACCACTTTCAAAAGTGGCTTTTTATTTATTCATTTTTTGGCTCTTCGTTATTTTCTTCAACAACTTCATCTTTTGGTTGGTCTTGATTTTCTGTTTCATCTTTTGGTTCTTCAACAATTTCTTCATTTACAACTTCAGTTGTTTCTTCGCTTGGTTCTTGTCCTTCAACTGTAAGTTGTTTTCTTTCTTCTAATGTGATAAGACGTATTGGTTGTTCTTTCTCTTCTTCTTCAACAGGTTCTTCTTCTTTTTTCTTCTTTCTTCTTTCTTTCTTTGGTTTCTTTTCTCTTGGTGTTTTATTTTTTAATAAATATTCTACTAAATATGCAATTGCAAGTGCTACTAAACAATATCCTACTGCAATTCCTATTGCAACACCAAATGCTGCTAAAGAATTAAATGTATTGAATATACTAAATAACAAATATGTCCAACAGAATACTGCTATAAATGGTGCAACTAATGTAATCAATATTGTTAATACGATGTTTATATC
The DNA here is from genome assembly GCA_947598785.1 of uncultured Clostridia bacterium. Taxonomy (GTDB): domain Bacteria; phylum Bacillota; class Clostridia; order Christensenellales; family UBA1242; genus Caccovivens. Next base: position 5,868 of record CANQFL010000056.1, on the reverse strand, counting down.
TTTATGTCTTAAAAGAAAGATTATTCCTGCAAATGCAATTATTGAGAAAATTATTGCTAAAATGAATGTTGCGTAACCTTCTGTAGAAAGATTGTTGAAATTTATTTTCATGTTTACCTCCAAAAACTATCTATATTCTATCATGTTTGAAATTATTTGTCAATATACCTTTTAAAATTATTTGTATTTTTTTTTAATTTTTGTCAAAAAAATTGCAAAATCATTTTATTTTGTTTATAATATTTATGATGAAAGTTAAAAAAATTGTTATTTTTAGTTTCTGTGCTATATCATTTCTCGCTTTGATTGCCGGTCTTTGCGTATTTTTTTTGACAAATAAAATTGTTGATGTTTCTCCTTCTCAGGTCTATGTTCAAAAGGTTGATGATAAATTTTTGCTGACTACTGATTATAATCCTAATTTTAATTATCGTTTTAAAATTGAAAAATTTGTCGGTGACGATTTTATCACTCTTCCTTTTTCTGACAGTTCTATTAATTCTATTGATTTATCTCAAAATGGTGTCGATATTGTCAATGGTAATAAGTATCGATTCTCTGCTTGTTATATTTCTAGTAATGGTAACGCCGGAAAATTCTGCGAATCTTATGACTGGGACGTTTTATTATATTTTAATAAAACTATAGATTATTCCAAAGTTGTTATTGATGAAGATAATTCCACTATCTCTTGGGATAAAGTTGAGGGCGCTATTTATTATACTGTTAGAATTGTCGATTCAACAGGCTCTTTTGTCGATTTCCAAACTTCTAATTTGAATTATGATTTCTCTAATTTAGATATTGGAGAATATAATGTGTTTATATCTGTCGTTGGTGAGGATAATATCGTTTCTGATTTTGGAACAGGTAAAAACTTTAAAGTTCAAAAACAAAATGTTATAAATTCTGCTATATGGAATGGTACTGACCTTATTATTGATTCCCTTTATGATGTTGATAAATTTGAAATTTATTATAATTCAGACTTGATTTTTATTGTATCTGCTGATGATAAAGTCGAAAATCAATATGTTATCCACAATCTTTCTTTCGCATTTAGCAAATATTCTAATGATTTTAATAATATTTTTATTAAATCATGCAATTCCAATTTTGCACTCGAAAGTGAATTAAATCATATTTATGTTTCTCTTTCAAATGATTGAATAATAAATTTATCTTTTCTTCATAATATCTTTGAAGAGAGGATATTTTGGAAGTATCAAAAAAAATTGAACAAATAAAAAATTCTTTACATAACTCTATTGATGTGGCAAGCCGTATCATTACAAAAAACGGCGTTGTCATCGGTTTTATTTACCTTAAAAGCATTACTGATGTTTTGACTTTTTCTCAAACTCTTTATGAACCTATTTCTGAATTTAAAGGCAATATCGATTTTGATATTATTACTGATTTAGTCCGTGGGAATGATGTTAAGGTTTGTAAGGACAATGAAGAAACTAAAAACATTCTTAATGGTGGCGTTTTAATCATTCTTTCAAATAGTGATAAGATTTTATCTGTAGATAATCTTAAATATAATTCTAGAACTCCCTCTGAACCTCCAACTTCTCCTGTTATCCTTGGACCTAGAGAGGGGTTTACTGAAGATTATAAAACTAATATGACTTTACTTAGAAGACATTTCCATAGCGAAGATTTAGTCTTCCAAGATGTTATTGTCGGTAAATCTACTAAAACTCAAATTGTCGTTTGTTATCTTGACGGTATCGCTGATAAGAAAATCGTTAAACAGGTCATTTCAAAATTAAAGGCTATTGATATTGACGGCATTGTCGATTCTTATTATATTGTTTCTTTACTTTCTAATCGTCCTAATTCTTTTTTAAAACAAATCGGTCAATCTGAAAAACCTGATGTTATTTCTGCTAAAATGCTTGAAGGTAGAGTCGCTATTATTGTTGATAATTCTCCTATTGTTTTAACTGTCCCTTTCGTTTTCTTAGAAGATTTACAAAATAGTAATGATTATTATACAAATTATACTTATTCAACTCTTCTACGTATCATTAGGTTGATTGCTATCTTTATGGCTGTGCTGGGCCAGGGGATTTACATCGCTTTACAACTTTTCCATTATAACATTTTACCTATAAAATATTTGATTACTATTGCTGACTCTACGCAGCAAATCCCTTTTACTCCTTTTATTGAAATTCTCTTTATCTCCCTCTTGTTCCAAATTTTATATGAGGTTAGTTTGAGGCTTCCTTCATATCTTGGATTGGCTACTTCTGTTGTTGGCGCTTTGATTTTAGGCGACACAGGGGTAAAAGCAGGTCTTCTTTCTCCACCTACCGTTATCGTAGTCGCTATTGCTAAAATTGCTATTTATGTTATCCCTGAACAATCTTCTCAAATTACTTTATTGCAATATATTTTTATTATCATTGGGGCTTCTCTTGGCATCTTGGGTATTATCGGCGCTGCTATCTATTTCCTATCTTATGCTAATACTATAGAAAATTTCGGCGCTCCTTATCTCGCTCCTTTTTCACCTTTTATTTTCTCAGATAATAAAGATGGTATCCTTAAAGTCCCTATTGATAGCATGACCTATCCTCCTAAATCTTTTAAATCTATTAAAAGGAAGAGAATTGATGAAGGTAATTGATAGAAGTATTACTGCTTGGCAAACTGGTATTATCCTTTTTATCATTTTGTTTGCTAATAAAATTTTGATTCTACCTTCGCTTCTTTATGATGGGGCAAAGATTGAATCTTTTTTCATTCCTATTATTCTTTTCTGTTTTGATTTTGCCCTTTTATTCCTTTTCTATAAAATTAAAAACAAATTTCCTAATCAAAGTTTTGAAGATATTATTAATCAATATTGTGCTAGGTGGGTTAGAATCCTTGTTTATCTCGCTTTTGCTATCTTTTTCTTTGGTAAAACTATCCTTTTATATAATGTAACTTATATTTTTTCAAAAAATATGATTTATAAAGATAGTGGAAACTTTATTATCTTATTCGCTATCTTACCTGTTATTAACCATTTGGCTATTTGTGGCTTGAGAGTTTTGGGCAGAACTGCTCAACTTTTCTTCCCTGTTATTGTCGGTATTACTTTGTTTTCTATTATTGTCGGTATTATGGGTTTTAATTCTGTACCTCTTTTCTTTCAAGTAAATGCATCTCAATTCTTTTTAACTTTTTTTAAACACATCTCTCCTTTTGGCGATACAATCATTTTGTTCCTTTTTATGGATAAAATAAAAATTGATAAAGGGCAATGGAAAGTCGTTTTTTCTCTCTTCGGTTTGGCTTGTTTTTTGGTCGTTACTATTATTATTGTCTTTCTCATTTCTTATACTTATACTTCTTTTATGCACCCTTTCGCTTTATTTGAATTGATGAGTTATGTAAAAGAATATGAGGGGTTAGGAAGAATTGATTTGATTTCTATGGTTATTATTATTATCTTTACTTATTTCCATTTGACTATCTATTTAAAAGCCTTTATGGCTTCCTTTCATGGCATTTTTAATAAACTTGATTGGATTTATTCTATCCTTACTTTTAATCTACTCTTCCTTGTTATCGTTAACTTTTTCGTTATGAATTTGGAAATTGCTATTTTTGTTGGTGAAAATATTTTACCTTTTATCACTATTTTCCCTTTTATTATATTACCTTTTATTATTGCTATTATTTTTTATAAACATAAACGGAGGCGTATTTCATGAAACACTATTTTAAACAAATTATTAAAACGCCTATGCTTATTCTTTTTATTATTATGGTTTGTATTTTTAGTTTCCCTGCTCTTAGTCAAGTCGCTGAGATTAATCAATATGCTATCGTTACTGCTCTTGGTATTGATACTATTGATGAGGGCGTTAATAAATATGAAATTTCTTTTCTGACTTTTATTCCTATTGCTCAACAAGGCTTCGCAGAAAGATATAAAGTTGTTACTGCTAAAGGCAGAAATGTTTCAGAAGCTTTGGATTTTGCAGGTATTCAACTTGGTCGTCAAGTCGGGCTCTCTCATTTGAAAATGGTCGTTTTAAATCAAGAACTATTGAATAATGATATCACTGTCTTTTTAGATTATTTAATTAGAAATGAAGGTCTAAATTCAACTGTTAAACTTGTCGCAACTAACAAGTCTGCTCAGGATTTCCTTAAATCTGCTCAAAAATTGGATAGCGATAGCTCTATAAAAGTTTCAGAATTGGTTTCTTTTAATGATGATTATATTTACGCTACTGATTCTTCTTTGGAAAGTTTTTATAAAGGTACTCTTGGCCCTACTAAGGTCAGTATGATTGCCTTTCTTCCAACTGAAGAACAAAGCCAAAGTACTGCTGCAGGTTCTAAAGATGGTGAAAATGGCGAAAGTCAAGGAAGTGGTAGTGGGGGAAGCTCTGAAAATGTAACTGAAGATATAAAAAATAATGGTGATACTGTCGTATTTAAAAATGGTAAAGCTGTTTTATATCTTAATGGTTTAGATATGAAAAAAATTAATTTGGCTTGTGGGGGATTTAATACCGGCTCTTTGGAAATTAGAAATGTTACTGACAATCAGTTTGAAAACGCAAATCTTACTTTCGAAATTTTTAATCAACAACACTTATTACAAGTCGCTTATCAAAATGGTATCCCTGTCATCTCTATTAATGTAAAACTTACTTTAAGATTATCTGAAGTGGAAAACGAAGGAAAAATCTTTCAGGAAAACATTGAATTTTTTGATTTATCAGAAGAAACTGAAAAAAATATTAAAAAGAAAATTAAAAAAGTACTTTCTCAGGGAATTGAAATTATGAAGGAAAATCAAGTCGATATCGCTGACTTCTACACTTTTCTTAATAATCATGACTATATTAAGTTTCATAAGTTCTTAAATTCTTTACAAAACCCTGATGATTACATAAATCATCTGATTTTTAAGACTAGTGTTTTCGTAAATTTCGGTTAATTTTCATTTTGAACAAATTTTGACATAAAAATTTTTACAAAAACGTTTGTTTTGTTGTTTTATTTTTTTCTTTATGATAAAATACTTAAGTATAATGACTTTTTATAACATTATAATTTAAGGAGTTTATATCATGGAAGAAAAAAAACGTAAAGGTTTTAAATTATCTTATTTGATTATTCTGCTTGTCGCAGTTCTTCTTTTATGCCTTCTTTTTATCGATTTTGGAAATAATGGAAGAAGATTGAAAGCTTCAGAAGTAGAATCTGCTTTCACTTCAGGTAAGATTGTTGAAAAAGATGCTAACGGACTGACTATTGAAAGAGATATCGCTTATGTTTTGTTTAAAGATGGAACTGGCTATATCATTTTTAAGGGCTCTAATATCGACCCTAGTCAAGCTCCAAATTATTCAGATTATTATTTTGAATATACTTCTATTGACATGGAGCAAAATTGGGTTGCTCTGCTTAAGGGAAAAGTTGTTTATGATATTCAACCTGCAGGGTTTAATCTGTGGAATCTTATTGTTCCTATTCTTTATGTTGCTTTCGCTATCTTTATTTTTGTTATGTTTTACAAAATGTTAACTAACGCTAATAAGGGTGCAATGAATTTTGGTAAAACTAAAGTAAAATCTTACCAAATGTCTAAGGTTAGATTTGATGATATTGCTGGTATGGACGAGGAAAAAGCTGAACTTGCTGAAATTGTCGAATTTTTGAGAAATCCTAAGAAATTTACTGATTTAGGAGCTAGAATCCCTAAAGGCGTTCTTTTAGTTGGCTCTCCTGGAACTGGTAAAACTCTTTTGGCAAGAGCTGTTGCTGGGGAAAGTAAAGTTCCTTTCATCTCTATTAGTGGTTCAGATTTTGTTGAAATGTTTGTCGGAGTTGGTGCTTCTAGAGTTA
>CANQFL010000055.1 GCA_947598785.1 uncultured Clostridia bacterium | reverse complement strand
AGAGATATAAAACACATTCTTTTATGTTTTTCATTCTCTTCAGGGACTTTTGTAACATCTTCTTTGACTTGTTCTAAAATCGCTTCATTTGGAACTGTAAATTGAATAGCATCTGAAATGCCCTTTATATTTCTCAAGGCCTCACTATGTCCTTGGCTCACACCATTACCCCAAAAAGTTTGTGGTTTATTTTCAAAAATGTTTCCTGCTATTGTTCTTATTATAGAAAACAAACCTGGGTCCCACCCACATGAATAAATCGCTTTATGTCCAAACTCATTACAGACTTTTTCTAAATTTTTCTTATGATAATTTATTTTTGAATGAGTGTCAAAAGTATCTATTATATCAAAATCCTTTAACATTAAAGGGCTTTGCCACAATAAATCTTCTTGAGAACCTCCACACATGACCATTACATCAATTTCATCTTTGAATTTTTTTGCTTCTTCAATTTTAAAAATTGAAGTACCAAACTTACTTAAAATATTTTCTCGTCTAGAAAATATTGCCACTAATTCATCAGTTCCTTCTTTCTTTATTTTTAATTCTATAGCTTGACCTAGATTTCCATATCCACAAATTCCAATTTTCATAAAACCTCCTAAAAACTATTATGTTTTAGAAAGTCAAAATGTTATTATTTCTCGATTTCTTGATTTTTTATTTTATTTTCAAACATTGTCACCACTTTTAACATATCATTTGGAAGTTTTGATAATGCTTGATTTTTTACTTTATCATCTATGCCATACATGGCTTCACACATACTTCCTACAATGCACGCGTTTGTATCTGTATCTCCACCAAAAGAAAGTGCTATTCTAATTCCATCTTCAAAAGATATTGCTTTAAAAAAGGAATATAAACATAAATTTAAAGTGTCCTCACAAGTATAATTAAATTTTTTTAATTGAGGTTCTACTAATTTTATATCTAATTTTTTTAATATTTGTTTTTTTGAATAGCCTTTTCTTGAATAAAAAATTATTAATGCTATAGTTGTTGCCGAATTTATTGCTTGTTCACTGTTATGTGAAGTCATTGTCACGAGTTTTGCATTTTCTTTAACATCTTGCTCATTATTAAATAAAAAACCTACCGGAGAAATTCTCATCATAGCACCATTTCCCCCACTTGCTCCATCTCGATTTCCATTTACCCAACTTGTGAAGCCTGGAGAAAATACAGTCGGAAAATATGGTTTTACATTTGGTAAATAATTTTCATATTTTTTTGCCCATTCTTTAAGTTTTTCTTCATAATCTACATTTGATAAAATAGCATCTGCAACTGCAACAGTTAAAATTGTATCATCACTAAAAAAAGCATTGTCTTCTATCAAATTTTTCATTTTGACACTTGAAATTTCTTTCACTTGTTTAAACTCATAAATTGAACCTGCTAAATCACCTATAATAGCACCAATCATCTCCACTCCTTTTTACATTTCTATATATTCTTCGTCACTCAGTTTTGTAATCAAATCCATCATTTCTAAATATGAAACTTCTTGTTCGTTTTCTTTGGTTGTTTTATATTCCATATCTTCCCAAGTTAACGCTGCAAATTCTTTCCCATAATCATTTGTTATTAAAAAATATGTGTTCATTTTATTTTTTTTATCTTTTGAGATGTTATAGTAAATTTTAAATATATCAAGATTTTCATATATTTTATTATAAAATTTAATGTCTTCAATATAATCTTTTAAATTTACATCTTCAAAAGTGTTTATTAAAGAAAGAGAATCAAGTATGTCAGAAATTTCATATTGAATATATGTTTTAAATGTTAAATTTTTTTGTTGATTGACTGACGCCATGATTATTTTGTTGTAAGCAGTTGCCCAAAAAGATAGATACTCATAATCTATTTCTTTCGCTATACATTTTTTTATTGCATTCTCAATCATCTTTATATCATAATATTTTTCAAAAGAATTTTCTAAATCTAATTCAATAGTCTTGTTTTGACAAAAAATTTTTATTTCTTCAAAATTACATTCTGCTTTACAAATCTTGTTTAAAAATTCAACCATAAAATCTCCTAATTTTAATTTTTTTACTTAAAAAATTATTTTGTTGAAACAATAATCAAAGGAACTAACATCTCATCAGTTAACGATGTGTGATGACCTTTAAATCTAGTTTCATCTTTGTTGTACATTAACAATTTGTTTGTTGTACCAACGGAAATATATGTTGGTAAAAACCTTGCATTTTCACCTCTAAAATTTCCACCAAAATAATTTTGTTTTATAAGTTTCTCAGTTTCAAACAATTTAAAATCTCTACCATACTTTTGCTTAAATTTCTTTTGAAATTCTTTTTCAAATCCTTCCTTAACGAAAAATCCTGTTGCTCGAGGCTCAAAAACAGGAAGATGTTCAAGCATAGACATCATTTCATTATCTTTATAAAAATCAACATATCCATCAATATCAATTTGTCCATGGTCTGCAGTTATCACAAAAAGTGTATTTTTAAGTTTCTTACTTAATTTTTCAATTTCAATGTTAAGTTTATTTATAACGGTTTTCGCTTCTTCTGAAGATACGCCAAATTTATGCATAGTTGCATCTGGGTCAAAACAATATGTATAAATAAATTGTTTATTTTTTTTATTAGCTATTTTTTCTATATTAGAAATCATCTCATCAATATTTTTATACTCATAACGATTGATTTCATCATCATGCCAATAATCTGGAACATCAACACTTATTTCATAATCAGTTTTTGATTTTTTATAAAATGGCTCTTTAGGTAATATTTTTTTTACAAAACCTTTTTCAATAGGTTCATGTGTGTATGAATCCTTTTCAAGATATACATCTACAACCTGATTTATCTCTTGAAAATATTGACACCAACCAAACCAACCATGTTCCATAGTATATTGGTTTGTAAGAAATGAAGTTGTCGCATTTGCTGTTGTTGAAGGGAAAGTTGACGTCAATTCAAGTTTAATGTTTTGTCTAAGAAAACTATTTTTAGATAGATTTATTTTAATTGGATTGATACCTAGTCCATCTAAAATGATAAAAACAATATTTTTATAATCCTTTTTTAATTCTTTGCTTAAAATATTTAATGTAGGTTTGTCATTTGGACAACCCAAAAACTCTGCAAAAGTCGCAGACACATTAACAATATTTTTTTTGTAATTAGGTTTAATTAATTTCATGAAATTTACCTCTAAAAATTAAATTTTTAATCTTTTTTTCATCTTTTAAGTGCTTTTTATTAATTTTTTTTCATTTTTTTCTTTATTGCCTTTTTCCTTTTGTTGTTAATGATTACAAAAACTACAGACCCTAAAATAATTACTACTACACATATGACACAAGGTGTAATTATATCTGAATATCCAACAGCACGAATAATAACCTTATCAGCATCTACTTCTTTTCCATTGACTAAAATCGCACCACAAATACATTCATCATGTTCAATCATTCCATCTTGATTACGTGTCGCTGGAACATAATCAATATGTTTTAACTTGTCATGCACTTCATGTATGCATAATGTATGTCCTGCATTTGCAGAAGTAATTTCTGTGGAACATTTATTTGTTTGTTTGTCTAAAAAATGAAATGGTAGAGTTATCTTATTTTCAAAAACATTTGGAACGTGTAATATTGTCAGATTGTCACAACCTTTTAAAAAATTTGTTGTTTGTGATTTCCCTGAAATATTAAATCCAGATATATCAAGTTCTTCCAAATTTGTACAATTTTCAAACAGAGTACTTAAATAATATAATTTTTCTGTATTGAAATTAGACAAGTCAAGTTGTGAAATCTTACTGCATCCGTTAAACATTGATGTGGCAAAAAGCATATTTGTTGTGTCAAAATTTTCAAAGTTTATTTCTTTCAGTGACGAACAACCTGCAAAAAGCGAAGAGGCATCTCTTGGAGCTAGAATTTCTCCTGAAAAAACAAACGCAATTTTGTTTTTGTCATTTTGTTCATTATAAACATGAATATATTTATTTATACGTATAAAAGTATCAACATAACCTTGTGGAACATTTTTTACAAAATCTACACGTGTAAGGTTTTTATAATTTTTAATCCAAGTACGCCATTCTGTTGAAAATGTCAATGTATCTTCTTCACCAAAATCGTCAGCAGAGGAAGGATAATCTTCTTTATCTACAGGAGTTCCATATATGACATTTATGAAAGAAATGTTAAACTTTTTATTTGAATTTGTTATAATTTTTACAACATGATTTTTTACTTCTAAATCTTCCATTTTAAATACACATTTATTAAAAAGTGTTTTATCAGCAAGATTAATTTCTCCTTTTTTGATGTTGTCCACATATACATCAGCAGAGCCATATTCAGGGTCAGTATCTGCAAATACGCCAAATCCTGAACCTAAAAATTCAAACTCATAAAATGCCCCTGATGTTTGAGTAGAAAGTTTACCATTTGATTTATTCTCAACAAAGCCATTTTGTTCTTTTTTAAAATTTTCAGGTTTTACTGTTTGATTAAGCTCAACGCACTTTCCTGCCATCAATTCTCTAATTACGGTATGTCCACTATTTTTCTTTACTATTAATTTAAAGAAACGAAACTCTTGTTCATCAAAATTTATTCTATATTTTGTGCCACTAGGATTTTCAACCGACCCATCAAACAAAATCTCAAACTCACTATCTGAAACTTCTTCTTTTTGATTATCTTTTGCACCATATAAAGCCACTTCATAAATCAAATCATTTTGATTTCCACGGCGTATTATATCAAAATAATTCACAGAAATATTTTTTCTGCAATCAATAACAAATTCGTGTGGTAAAGCTGGTTGATTATTATTTGTCCAATGCGAATGTAAAAATGTTTCATTATTCCCATCTATCAAAGCTTTTTCCATTAATCCATCTGCATATTTTTCACACTCAGGAAATTTCAAAACTTTCCAATCTTCTCTTTCTTCAATGTAATCAATAGTTTCATCTTTAATACTATCAACAAATTTTGGCTGCCAACCTTTGAATTGTCTTGTTTCTTGAAGTTCATTGTCTGTGACTTCCATGTTTATAATATTCTCAGCAGGTATATCTATAACCTCTTCTTCATTAGGGAAAATAACCCCAACATTAACATACCCTAAGCCACCCCAATTTATTAAATGGCAATCAATATCTATAACATCACCAACTTGTAGGTCTGCTTGTGCAAAGTGGTTTTCTCCGTCTGAAGGCTTAAAATATGAATTTACGCCAGAATATTTAATTTTATCGCCTCTAGTAATTAATTGTCCATCTTTTCTAAAATAAGCCACTTTTGCATCATCTCCACGAAGTGTAAACCTATGGATTCCTGCTTTATTTGCTTTAAAACTAAATTGTATATGATAATATTCCTTGTCACTATTATTAAAAGATGCTTTTCCTGCAATAGAACTTTCTTCTGTACGAAAAGGCTCTTTATCTTTTTGTGAATTTATTATATCTTCTATTCTTGTATTTGTTGGACAATTTTCATCGAGTTTAAAAACTTCAATATATGCGCCATTATAAATTAAATTAAATCGAACATTTAATGTAACTAACCTACCACCCTCTGTGGATACGACTATATCAAATTGGTCATTTTCTGTTATTTGAGTTGGAGGAGTATAAATAACTTTATTCTCTTCTTTTTTATAAACCAATGAACCATGTAAAGGTTTTGTAACTTCAATTATGGAAAAAGGTTTGTAACTAGCAAAGCTTTTTTCCGATAAATCAAAAATTGTTTTATGCTTACCATCAACATCATATTTTCTTGCCGTTTCATTTCCGTCTATTCCGTTTGCCCATTCATACGCAATAGGATAAAATTTTGGCAAGGTGTTAAGAAACGCTAACTGTTCTGAACTAAAATCTATGCTTGGATTTACATTCCCATGATAATTTGAATTAATCCAATCTAAAATATTAACATGGTCAACAAGAGCAATACGATATATAAAGTCTGCTCGTGCATTTTGACAATATGATTTGTTTACTTTATATGTATAAAAGAAATCTATAAACTTTTCTGGCCCAAAAGAATGTATTAATGTGGAATATAATGATAATTGTGAAAAGTGAGCTTTATTTGTATTATTATAATCATGATAATCATTTACTTCAGGCAAATTCATTGATGCAATCACTGAAGTAAAAGGGTGCACATACTCACCATGTTCAACACTTATCACGCGTGTATCCATGTTACAAAGCATTGAATACATTAAAATTATAAGAGTATTATTCCAAACTTCACCTTCACAAGGATTTTTACAGTTACTTCCACACATTCCCCAATTTACACCATAAGTTTTTGCTTGTATGTGCCCTAATTCATGAAAAGTCCCCCAATTTCCCTTTGTTGTCAAAGTTTTATAATTCATACAAGCTCCAAACCAACCATACGGTTGTGCTGCAAACGATGAATTTAATGCAACAGCTTCCCCTGCAGGAACATGAATGTCATATGCCATTGTAATGTTATAATTATATTCTCTACCATTTAAAGAGGAATTGATTGCAAACACTGAATGCCAAAAATAAGCAAGTTTTTCTATATCATCACAATTACTCATATAGTCTGATAAACCAATAAGT
>CANQFL010000054.1 GCA_947598785.1 uncultured Clostridia bacterium | reverse complement strand
AGACGATTCCATCCTCCCTTTGCCCTATTACACTTCTAGCTGATCTTCCTTTTGGTCCAAATGCGCCACTACCAGTCATTTGCTTAGCTTCGCCATTAACGATTAAATATGGACCAAATGAGATGCAATCTCTGATTCCTCGAGAAGCCACAGTGCTAGAATCTAAGGCTTCTAGGACAAGTTTGTTGTTAGTATCAAAACCAACTACTCCTCCTCTTTTGTCAGGATATTTATCAGTGACTAACATCTTATTCTTAGAGATTGTAAGGCCAAGTGGCTCTTCCCCATCACCATTAAAATCAGGATCTAGGAAGCCTCCGGCGTTTATTCCTAAAATAGCATTATTATCAGATACCATCTTATCTACATATTCGCCGTCAGAGCCTCTTTTTCCAGTGATTACTGCATGGATTCTTTGAGGTTCATAAATTGCTACTAAATAGCCTTTAAACTTGCTTCCACTAACAGGAATAACTTTATAATCATTGTTGTTGCTATATCTTTCTAGAACTTGTCTTTCTTCTTCAGATAAGTCAGGATAGGCTAAATATGTGACTTCTTCGTCTTTTTTATCTTCACTACTAGTGATATCACTAGAAACTTCTCCACCTTGTTTTGAATTTTCTGCTGAAGTTGGGGTTGTCATTTTGCCATTTTTTGCAAAATAAACTCCAGTTCCAATAGCAGCAATTACAAGTATGAAGATAACAAGCGATAAGCCACCATTTTTCTTTTTTCTTTTTTTACTCATAAAATTTTCCTCCTTTAGTAGAATTATTCATTATTGTCAACCTCATTTTGCTCATCTTCATTAGAACCAAAATAAAATCCTGTAGAAATCCATCTCGTTTTATGTCGCCCTCTAGAATCTATTGGGTCATTTATCATTTCACCATTAACGACCATAACGCTAGATGTACCGCCGTCTAGGTTAGCTGCATTTATTACGTCATATCTTTGCATGATTTCAATTTCATCATTAATATCTATTCCTTGTTTAAGACCTGTTCTTCCATCAACAACTAAAAATAAAACGATTCCATCAGCTCTTTGAGCAATAACAGTTCTAGGAGCAACTCCTAAACCGCCGTTACCCCAAACCTTAGAAGGTTCACCATCAGTAATTATAAATGGACCAAATGAAACGCAATCTCTTAAACCTAATCTCTGAGCTTCCTTTTTACTGCAGTTAGTTGATAAAATTAATTGGTCATCTTGATTAAAACCAACTAGTCCACCATAACCTAATCCATAATTTCCAGTCCATACAACTTCTCCATGTTCTACAACAACTCCAAGAGGAATTCCTCCATTGCTACTTAAGCCCGGGTCATAGAAACCTCCACCATTTATAGCAACAGTAGCATTAACTCTTTTAGCCATATCTACGACGTACTCTCCTCTACTTCCTAGATATTTTGTAGTAACAGCGTGAACTCTAGAAGGATCATATATAACTGCTAAGAAACCATCAAAAGATCTTCCAGATTTTACTTTCTCATCTTCAAACTCGATTATTTTATAATCAAAGTGTTCTGGGTCTCTTTCAAGAATTTGTCTTTCGTATTCATTTTTATATTCTACTTTTCCGGAAGCAACTCCAACTTGATCCATTGTATATAAACTAGCATCAGATGGAGTTTTGCTTTCAGATACAGTGTTTTGAGACATAACAAAGCTAATTGTTGGCTCATCATAGAACCATCTAGCATAATATTGATGGCTCATTGAAATCTCGGCTGTAGTTATAAACCAATTTCTAAACTTTGTATTTGGTCCATAAACTACAAACAAACCAATATAACAACAAACCGTTCCAAGAATGAAGTTAAAGATGAAAAACTTTTTCCAGAATATAGAAGCTTTTCCTTTTTTTCTGGCCTTCTTCTCTTCTTTCATATCTTCTCTTTCTTGTTCAATTTTACTTTCAATTTCTTGAATATTACTAATTCTAGCTCTCTTAGCCTTTTTTCCACTCATATAAATTTCTTCCTTTTTAAATATATATATAAACTTTTTTAAAAATTATAATATTAAAATATCGTATAATCAATAGTTAATTTAAAAATTATTATTATCTAATAATTCTTGGATGACTGATAAAAACTCGTCATTGTTTTTAGTTTTAATAATAAGATCCATAAGTTTTTCAGTCATATCAGCTGATTGCATTCCAGAAATAGCTTTTCTTAACTTATAAATAATTGAAAGCTCTTCTTTTGGAAGTAATAATTCTTCACGTCTAGTTCCAGACTTATTGATATCAATAGCTGGGAAGATTCTTCTCTCAGATAAATTTCTGCTCAAATGAACTTCCATATTACCTGTTCCTTTAAATTCTTCGAAAATTACGTCATCCATTCTACTTCCAGTTTCAATTAAAGCTGTTCCTAAGATTGTCAAGCTTCCCGCATCTTCAGTGTTTCTAGCAGCACCAAAGAAACGTTTTGGTTTATAAAGCGCGCTTGGATCAAAACCACCTGACAATGTTTTTCCAGAAGATGGTACAACTAAATTGTATGCTCTCGCAAGTCTAGTTATGCTATCTAATAAAATTACGACATCTTTGTTTTGTTCTGTTAATCTCTTTGCTCTTTCTAGCACCATTTCAGCAACTTTAACATGATGTTCAGGTTGCTCATCAAATGTAGAATAGATTACTTCTCCCTTAACAGAACGCTTCATATCAGTAACTTCTTCAGGTCTTTCGTCGATTAGCAATACAATTAGTTCACATTCTGGATTATTTTCTGAAATACTATTAGCTATCTTTTTCAAAATTGTAGTTTTACCAACTTTAGGTGGTGCAACTATCATTCCTCTTTGTCCTTTTCCTATTGGTGACAAAATATCCATAATTCTCATTGTATAATCTTCTGAAACTGTTTCCAATCTCAACTTCTCACTTGGGTAAATTGGAATAAGTTCATCAAATCTTTTTCTTTTCATAGCCTTTTCAGGGTGCTCACCATTTACTTCTCCAACGAAAATTAATGCTGGGAATTTTTCGGCATCTTGTGGCTTTCTCATTATTCCTTTAATTTTGTCACCTGTTTCTAATTTAAATCTTTTGATTTGGACAGGTGAAATGTAGACGTCTTTTGGAGTTGATAAATAATTATCACCTCTTAAGAAACCATACCCATCTGGTAAAATTTCTAAGATTCCCTCTGTATAAGAGTCATCTCCATTCATTAAATTATATCTTTCTTGCTCCTCATTAGTATCAATGCTTTCAGTATTTTCTTCTAAAAGCTCATCATTTTCATTACCTTTTGTTTTAAACATAGGCAATTCCTCCTTATTTAATTTTAAATTTTACTCTTTTTCAATTTTTTTCTGGAGAAGTTGTAAGAATTAAAAAAATCTATTGAGCGATATAAATCTTTTCGTTAGGATAATACATGTCCATCTTATCGCGCGCTTGTTCCTCAATATAATCTGGTGAACTCATATTGTTTTGTTCTGATTTAAGTTCATTTTGTTCAGCTTTAAGTTCATCAATTTGAGTTTGATAATAAGCTTTTTCTGACTCGTATTTATCTAACTTTTTTTGTTGATTTACGAAGTAAATTATTGTATAGATAATAATTACTAAAATGATGATTCTAAATAATTTCTTAGATTTAAAAATATTTCTCATTTAAAATCATCTCTCCTTCGTAAAACTTTGAATAATTTAAATACAGTATTTAAAAATACATGAAGAATTATAGCACAACCTTCTGATAAAGTCAACATAAAATTTAAAAAACCTAAAATTGTGGCGAAAAAAATGTAAAATCTTAAGGTTCCATCATTAAAAATTACGACACTTTTTAAAAACGCAAACCCAGATATACCAAGGAAAACAAGGTCTTGTATATCTACCAAGATTTTTGAATTTAAAAGTTTAAAATTTTTTCGAAATTCTTTAAAAATTGTAAATAAAAGTCCTAAAAAAAGGCCTATTATGAAAAATAAACTAAATATTCTTAACTGTTCAATAGCATTCATATTTTAAAATTTCCTTTATTTAAATATCTTATTTATAAAAGAATTTCCTTTAGTGATTTTCTTATTGTCGCCGACAGCTGAATAATTTAGGCTATTAATCATTCCGTCAATTGAGACATCAAGAGTGTCAATGCTAAGTTTATTAATTCTTAAGTTCTCGCCTTTTATAGTTAAAAGTCCAAGCTCTGTTTCTAAAATAACCATTTGGTCATCAAAACTCAATACATCTTTAACACCGCTAATATTAAGTTTTTCGCGATTTTCTAAATGGATATCTTGATTTGAAATAGATGTTTTTTTATCTTCAATAATCATAAAAAATCCCTCCTTTATGATAAGTATATGCTGGTAAATCCAGGGTTAGAACAAAATGGGAAAAGGGGACTGTCCCCTTTTCCCAAAAAAAAGAGATAAAGGGGACGGTCCTTAAAAAAAGGACCGTCCCCTCTCTTATTTGAAGAATTTTTTATAAATCGCGCTAACTGCAAGGTTTGCTTCTTCTATATCAACTAAAACGGAAATTTTAATTTCAGAAGTCGTAACCATATGCATATTAATATTTTTCTCATATAAAGCTTCAAACATCTTCGCCGCAACTCCAGGCTTGTTAGCAATTCCAACACCGATTATTGAAACTTTAGACAAATTCTCATTATGAGTAACTTCTTGGAAGTTCAATCTATCTTTGTTTTCTTCCAAAACTCTTAGAGTTTTATTCAAATCGACAGTATTAACTGAAAAGGTAATATTTTTTGAATAAGTCTCTCCAAAGGCTTGGACGATAATATCTACATTTATATTGTTTTTTGCCAGAATATCAAACAACTCGTAGGTTTTTCCGATTTTGTTTTCTATTCCGACAACAGTAATTCTAGAAATATTGTCATCTTTTGCAACACCGTTAATAACTAAATCTTCAAGAGATTTTTGGTTTGAAACAAGGCTTCCTTTGTTTATTTTCTCAAAAGTTGATTTAACATATATTGGAACATTATATTTTTTTCCAATTTCGACACATCTATTATGAAGCACTTTTGCGCCTAAGCTCGCCATTTCAAGCATTTCATCATAAGAAATATTATCTATCTTTTTAGGGTTTTCGATAATTCTAGGATCTGTAACGAAAACTCCATCAACATCTGTAAAAATATCGCATCTTTCAGCACCTAGAGCAGCAGCTAATGCAACGGCTGTTGTATCTGAGCCACCACGTCCTAAAGTTGTTATGTTCAAGTTTTCATCAACTCCTTGAAAACCAGCAACTATAACAATATTTCCGCTAGCTAGCAAATCTCGAATCGCATCTTTATTAATATATCTAATTCTACTATTATTAAAATCACTATTTGTAACTATTGGAATTTGCCAGCCTGTCTGAGAAACAGCTTTGTAACCTTTCTCTTGCAAAAGCATAGCAAGTTTTGCAATTGTAATTTGTTCACCAACTGAAACAAGAACATCATGCTCTCTAGGGTTTGCATTTTCAGTAATTTCTTTTTCTTCTGAAATAAGCCTATCTGTAGTTTTTCCTTGTGCTGAGACAACAACTACTATGTCATTTCCTTTCTCTTTTTCTTCTAAAATCTTAGTTGCTACTTGATTTAGTTTTTCAACGTTTGCAACACTACTTCCTCCAAATTTTTGAACAATAATTCCCATTGTTTTTACCTTCTTATTTTTTAGCGTAAATAGCGAATTTAGTTAAATTTCACTACTAATATATTATATTATATTTTTGGGAAATGGGGACTGTCCTTTTCCCATTTTTAATTTTCTGAGTTAAGTTTTACTGTATACATGCACCACAAAAGCATTAGTGGAACTGTATATATTATAGGATACAAATATCTCATTGCTTCCATATATGAAGCACTAACTGGCCCTAACCAAAGTCCCAAAAATATTGAAAACAACATTGGAACAACTGGTATCAAACATTTTATTTTATCTTTATTTTTTCTAAATTTAAACAAAGTTATCCAAATAAACGCAGGAGCAAGTGTTGCCCAGAAACCATAATTTAAGATATTTCCAATATGTGATATATCATATGCTTTTGAAATGAAATTAGAAGTTTTTTCAAAAATTCCATATCTCTCTGTGACTTTTTCGTCCATTACAAGCGGATTTAGTTGAACGTGCCAACTCATGTCTGTCAAAGGTTTATATTTAATAGTTGAAAAATTTCCGGCAA
Organism: uncultured Clostridia bacterium; assembly: GCA_947598785.1. Taxonomy (GTDB): domain Bacteria; phylum Bacillota; class Clostridia; order Christensenellales; family UBA1242; genus Caccovivens. The sequence continues at coordinate 524 of CANQFL010000054.1, read as the reverse complement.
GCATTGAGCAAGTAGCTTTTATATATGAAACTGGATGTCTAAATCCTTGAGCTATCCAAACTCCAAGATATTCTATATAATCTTTATCTTCTCCCTTTTGACCGAAACACTTGATATTGTCAGCATCTATTGGGTTATATCTTTCACTTATATCTTCATAAGAGTACAAAACCTTGTCAAGAACCTTATTTTCAGATTCTTTAATATCGTCTGGGTGGTCTATTACATATTTAGTAGTTTGTTGAAACAAAAGTGAATATTTCTCTTGCTCCCCGCCTTTAGCAATCGAAAACATTTTCAAACCAATTGGCCAAAGAACAAACATTAATATAACCAAGCTAGATATTAGTAAAATCAAGAACTTAAACAATTTTTTAAACTCGCAAATTAACAAAATCATAAATGAGGCTAGTAAAATATAGACTCCAACTTTTTTCGTTAAACAGCAAAACATAGACAATATAAATGTTGTTAAAAATCCTTTCGGAGTTTTAATTGAATCTCCTCTAGTTCTAACGATTTCG
>CANQFL010000053.1 GCA_947598785.1 uncultured Clostridia bacterium | reverse complement strand
TTCAGATTTTGTTGAGATGTTTGTCGGAGTTGGTGCTTCTAGAGTTAGAGATTTGTTCGACCAAGCAAAGAAAAACAAACCTTGCATTGTGTTTATCGATGAAATTGATGCTGTTGGTCGTCAACGTGGTGCCGGTCTTGGTGGGGGTAATGATGAAAGAGAACAAACCTTAAATCAACTTCTTGTCGAAATGGACGGTTTTGAACCTAATGAGGGTATTATCGTTCTTGCTGCTACTAACAGAAGTGATGTCTTAGACCCTGCTCTTATGCGTCCAGGTAGATTTGATAGACAAATTTATGTCCATATTCCTGATGTTAAAGGAAGAGAGGGTATCCTTAAAATTCATGCAAGAAATAAACCTTTAGATGAATCTGTCGATTTCTCTGTTCTTGCAAGAATTACTACCGGCTTTACAGGTGCTGATATTGAAAATATGCTTAATGAAGCTGCTATCCTTGCTGCTAGAGCTAACAGACCTAAAATCATTATGGAGGATATTACTGAGGGAATTAATAAAGTTATTATGGGTCCTCAAAAGAAAAGTAGGCTTGTTACTGACCATGAAAGACAACTTACTGCTTATCATGAGGCTGGACATACCATTGTTGCTAAAAAAATGAAGTATTGCGAAGATGTTCAGGAAGTTTCTATTATTCCTCGTGGTAAGGCAGGTGGCTATACTATGAGCCGTCCTGAAAATGATGATATGACTATGTCTTATAATAAGGCATCTGACACTATCGCTATGGCTATGGGTGGTAGAATTGCTGAAGAATTAATTTTTAAAGATATCACTAGTGGGGCTTCTTCTGATATTCAACATGCTACTAAAATTGCTAGAGCTATGGTCTATGATTGGGGCATGAGTAAAAAAATTGGCTTCCTTTCTTTGGGCGCTTCTGAAACTGTTTTCATTGGAAGAGATTATCAATCTAAAAATGATTTTTCTGAAAAATTAGCAGGTATCGCTGATGACGAAATTATGTCAATTCTTAACTCAAATTATGATAGAGCTAAAAAAGTCCTTTCTGATAATATTGATATCCTTCACGAAATGGCTAAACTTTTACTTGCTAGAGAAACGATTTATAAAGATGAAGTTGATATGATTCTTGCTGGTAAGAAAACAGAAGAAATTGTAAAACTTATGGAAGAAAAAGAGAAAAAACAAAAAGAAAAAGAACTTCGTTTAAAAGAAGAAAAAGCTAAAATTCAAAAACTCGAAATGTTTAAAAGAAAAATAGCTGAAGGCGAAAATTTAATTAAAATGGGAATCATTTCTGAAGCTGAACTTGATACTCTAAAAAAAGAATATGTTGAATTTGAAAAGTCTTTAAATGAAAAATTAAACGAAACTAATAAAACTTCTACAAAAGAAATAGAGAAAAAAGAAGAACCTAAAGTTTCTAATTCAAAGAAACCAAGTGAAAGTTCTACTAAAGTTACTAGAAAAAGAAATACAAAACCAAAAATCTCTAAACAAAATAAAGACGATAAAAAAGGAAATGAGGAAAATTAATGGAACAAGAAAAAAAAGATGAGGTGTTAGAAGAAAATTCTCAAGAACAACCTCAGAATGTTGATAATGAAATTAATAATGTTGAAACCAAACCACTTTCTGATGATGAACTTTATACTCAAATTCAAACTGAAAAGTTATTGAAAAAGAAAAAAAATAAGAAAATTATCACTTTGGTTTCATTATGCTTTGCTTTTGTTTTGGCTGTCTGCTTGATTGTTTTGGCTGCTGTTCCTGTCAATTTAATGCCAAAATGTATCATGAATGGTTATTCTACAATTAGATTGTATAAGGGGAATTCAGAAAAAAGAATTTTTGAAACAAATAATCCTAATGAAGATTATGGCTTACTCATGTCTCAATTAAATAATTCTTTTAAAAAGTCTTATCTATCTGCTATTTTTAGTGGTAGTTTGTATAGTTATAGTATTAAAGAAGAAAGATTGACAAATATTGATAGTTTAGATGATATCCCTTCTGTTCTTCAAAGCGATAATATTTATCATATCCAAATTATTTATAATGATGAACAAATCTTTACTAATCAAGATGGTTCAAAATATTATTCAATGTATGGTTCTAATAATGTTTGGGACGGACAGTTAACATATAGATATGCTTATATTGTAGCTAATCAATCAGAAAATCTTGATTCTTCTACTATCTATGTTGTTGGCAAATCTAGTGTTTTGTCTAATGGTGAAAAAGTTGATAGGTTCCATTTGTTAACAATAACTGTAAAAGCTAACACCTATCCAATTTATCAAATTTGGAAAGATTTAACTCCAAATGTTGCTTAAATTTAAATCTAGCCTACTTTTTGGTAGGCTTTTTTTATTTTTTTTCGTAAATATGTTGACAAATCATTTTTATTTGTGCTAAAATATCAAAGTATAAAAAATCTTCCGAAGAGAGCAAGTGCGAAAGCGTAAACATTTAGGTGTGCTTGCCGAGGAAAAGTCAGTGATTAGAGTTTTTCTTTCTCTGTAACTTTTCCGTTACAGAGTTTTTTTATATAAACGCAAAATCTATTTAAAGGAGGTATGGACATGAGTGCTAATTTTGAAGCAAAAAAACAACTTGTTGAAGAGATTAAAGAAAAATTCTCTAAAGCAAAAACTCTTGCTTTTGTTGACTACCGTGGACTTACTGTTGCTGAGGATACTGCTCTTCGTAAAAAGTTTCGTCAAAACGGTTGTGAATATAAAGTTTACAAAAATCGCTTGATGTTGAAAGCACTTTCTGACCTTGGTATTGAGTGTCCTGCAAATTACTTTGAGGGGACAACTGCTGTTGCTATTGGTTATTCTGATGAAGTCGCTCCTGCTAAAATCATCTGTGACTGTATCAAAGAAACTAAGAAAATGGCTATCAAATTTGGAATTTTAAATGGTGTATCTGTTGATGCTCACAACATTGAAGCTCTTGCATCACTTCCTTCAAAGGAAGAACTTATTGCAAAACTTTTGGGAACTCTCAACAACACTGCTGCAAGTTTGTGCAGAGTTCTCTCAGCCCCAACTCGTGGGCTTGTTGTTGCTTTGAATGCGATTGCAACAAAATAATTTTAAAAATCGCATAAAAAATTTATTTTAAGGAGAAATTAAAATGGCTGATATTAAAAAAATTGTTGAAGAAATTAAAGAATTAACTATTGTTGAAGTTTCAGAACTTGTTAAAGCTTTGGAAGAAGAATTTGGTGTTAGTGCTGCTGCTCCTGTTGCAGTTGCTGCTGCTCCAGCTGCTGGTGCTGCTGCTCCAGCTGCTGCTGAAGAAAAAACTGAATTCAATGTATTTTTGAAAGAAGTAGGAGCAAACAAAATTGCTGTTATCAAGGTTGTTAGAGAAGCTACAGGACTTGGTCTTTCAGAAGCTAAAGCTATCGTTGATAGCGCTCCAAAAATGGTTAAAGAAAACGTTGCAGCTGCTGAAGCTAAAGAACTTGAAAACAAGTTCAAAGAAGCTGGCGCTGTTGTTGAATTAAAGTAATTTTAGGAACTTATTAAAGATTTTGCGTTAAAAAAATACACTTTTTAAAAGTGTATTTTTTTATTATATTACAATGAATTAATTATAATTTAATAACTATTTTGTAAACATTTTTTGTATTTTTTCATATGAATAATATTGTGGATTTTTTTCGCCTGTTAATATTGTAATATAAATGTTTTCTGGGTTTGAAATATTGGTTTTAAAAAATTCTTTTATATCTTCACTAGTTATATTTTTGAAAGCTTTTTTATGTTTCCTTTCTATAGATTTACTTAATTTTTTTTCTCCTAATTCTAGGAATGTGTAAACAATATTATTTGCATCTATATTAAGATTGGTTTCGCTTTCATGTTTCATTAATTTTTCATTTTTCTTTGCACTTATTATTAAGTCATTATCAAGGTTATTTTCTTTTAGTTCTTTTATAAAAATTGCGATTTTATCAAAAATTTTATTTACATTTTCATTACTTGTTTCAAAGTCTATGTTTATCATTTGATAATCCTTGTGATAATAAGAACTAAAACTTGTAAAATAAACGAGTCCATTATCTCTTAATAATTTAAATAATTTTCCGTTTATGTTGTTAAAAATTATATTACACATATTCAAAATTTCAATTGTTTTTATATTATTGATGTCTATATCTATTTTAAAACTTATTCTACCTATTACTTTTTGAAAGTTAAAATATTCTACATTCATATTTCCAGGGCGATTTACAGGAAAATCAATTATTTTATCTACAGGATATTCATGATTTGATTTAAGCTTATTTATAAAATTCTTTTCGGTGAGTTTTTTCGCTTTTCTATATGAAATTCCTCCGATAATGACTATTATAAAATTTTCACTTATAAAAACTTCATCTCTAAATTTTTTTAAAGCATTTGAATTTATATTTTCTATTTCTTCTTCATTTCCTAGGGTACTGGTGCTTGAATTGTGGTTGTCTCGCAATGTTCTTATTGTTGCAAAGGCAAATTGAGTATTATAATTGGCATTTCCTCGTATTAGTTCTTGTTTTATAACTCCTTTTTCTCCCTTTATTTCTTTAGGTAAAAATTTTGTTTTTAAAAGCATTTCGCTTGCTAATTTAAAACAAGGGGATATTGCCTCATTTGCTCTTTGAAATATTAATTTAATATAAACTTGACTAGTAACAGCATCTAAATAAGAAAATGTGTTATTGATTTCATTTGATAAGGTCTTATAATCTTTTTGAGTTGTTGATTTGAAAAGCATATGTTCACAAAAATGGGCTGTAGGTTCACTGTAATTATCTCTATTTTTACCAAAAAAGAAACCTGCAGTTACATGAGTATATTTTTTTCTTTCTTTTTGATATATTAGCGTAGCACCATTTTTATAAATTTTCTTTCTCATCTATTTCTCCTATTTATATTTTTTTAGTGCTTCAAACAGGTCATATTTAAACATATTAATATCTAAGTCAACACATATTGTAGCATTTGGTTTTTTGTCATAATCTGTGTCTATATAGCCAAATTCTTCTGTTTCTGATTTATAGTATTTAACTTCTATATAAGCTTTTTCAGATTTGAAATATTCTGGGTGTACAAGGTAATATACAACGCATACGTCATGTACTGCAGCTCCTAATTTGCCAACATGATAATCGTTATATCCTTTAAACATCTTTTCAAATACCTTTCCAGTATTGTTTGTATGTTTAAATAACTTTATATCTTCTTTATCTAAGTATGCAATATGTCCTAGTTCCATTGGAATCATTACAAGATTTACTCCACTTTTAAATACTATTTCTGTTGCCTCGGGGTCATATCCTGTATTAAAAGATTTATATGGCTTGCCATATATTTTTTCTTTTGTTCCACTTTCAAAAACTACTTCTTTAACATAATTTTTGCTATCAGGATATTTTTCAAAAAGTCTTGCAATATTTGTCATTGGTCCTAATGATATTATGGTTGTCTTTTCTTTATTTTCTTTCAGTTTTTCATACATAACATCACAGGCTTCACCATTTACAGGTTTATATTTTAGTTTCTTCCTGTTGAAATTGTATTTTCCTAGGCCGTTTTTACCATGTGCACTTGTATAAACTGATTTTCTTTTTAAAGGTGTTGGATATCCTTGGGCGACTGGTATATCTTTTCCTAAAAATTCAACCAAAAAAAGTGCATTTTCAGTTATAGATTCAATTGGAATGTTTCCACCTGCTGATGTAATTAGGTTGATGTTTAATTTGTCATCAAGAGTAAAAGCATACATTAATGCAATAGCATCATCAACACCTGGGTCGGTGTTTATAATTATATTATTTTTCATTTTCTTATCCTTTATTACATTTTATCATATATTCCTTTGTTTAACCAAAAGAAATTACTAAAATTTTATTTTTTATATAGAGTAGTATGTTGCATAATACACTATATGTTGTGTATTATGCACTTGTTTTTTATTTTTTATTGTTTCATATCACTCCTTATTTTCTGTTTGACATTTTTTCTATTTTTTCGTTAAACCTTTTCATTTTATTACATTTTTCTTATGCTATGATGTTTGCGAAGGAGATGTGTATGCAAGTTAAAAGTCGTGTTCATAATAACTGTCTTTATGTCCTCTTGTGTGGCGAACTTGATGAACATTCTGCCACTTATACAAGAATTACTCTGGATGAAATGTTTTCTAAACCTAATTTCAACAAAATTGTTTTTGACTTATCTGAACTTACTTTTATGGATTCTACTGGAATTGGTGTTTTGATTGGTCGTTACAAAAGAATGAAAGATAAAGATATCCCTATCTTTATTTCTAATCCTTCTGTCCATGCAGAAAAAATTTTTAAAATCACTGGGCTATATGACATTATGCCTAAAATTGTTTAAGGAGTTTGTATGAAATATTCTAATTTTATGGAAGTTACTTTCAAAGCTATGTCTGTCAATGAAGGTTTTGCTCGTGTTTGTGTCGCTTCTTTTTGTGTACAACTTAATCCTACTGTCGATGAAATTACTGATATCAAAACTGCTGTTAGCGAGGCTGTCACTAATTGTGTCGTTCATGCCTATCCTTCTTCTGTTAAGGGGGATATTATCCTTAGATGTGAATTAGAAGATAATCTCGTAACTATCACAGTCACTGATAAGGGTGTTGGTATTAAAGATATTGTTAAGGCTCGTGAACCTTTCTATACTTCTAAACCTTCCTCTGAAAGAAGTGGTATGGGGTTTACTGTTATGGAAAGTTTTATGGACGATGTTCAAGTGCTTTCTAACTCGTTTGGCACAAGTGTAAAAATGACCA
>CANQFL010000052.1 GCA_947598785.1 uncultured Clostridia bacterium | reverse complement strand
AATCAGCCAATTTACCTGGTAAAGTAGTAGACTCCAAAGCATTTTTTCTTCTAACTAACTCTCTTGCTTTTCTTGCTGCAACTCTTGCCCTTGAAGCACTTATGCATTTTTCCAAGATTGCTTTTGCAACTGGAGGATTTTCTTCTAAGAAGGTTGCTAATGACTCGTTCATTGTTGTCATTACTGCACCTGTAACTTCACTATTTCCTAGCTTTGTTTTTGTTTGTCCTTCAAATTGTGGTTCTGAAACTTTTACTGAAATTACTGCAGTTATCCCCTCTCTGATGTCTTCACCAAGCAAGTTGCTATCTTTTTCTTTTAATATGTTGTGTGCTCTTGCATAATCGTTAAACACCTTAGTAAGTGATCTTTTGAAACCTTCTAAGTGTGTTCCACCTTCAACTGTATTGATGTTGTTTACAAAGCTATAGATATTTTCTGAATAGCTTGTTGTGTATTGAATAGCAATTTCTACTGGTACCTCACCTTGTTTTTCAATATATATAGGTGCTTTGTGCAATTTTTCTTTATTTTTATTTAAATATTCTACAAATGAAATTAATCCGCCTTCAAAATGAAAATCTGCCTTTTTCACATTTTCTGGATCTCTTCGGTCTTCGATAGTTATTTTTAATCCTTTTGTTAAAAATGCAATCTCTCTAAACCTTTTTTCAAGGACATCGTATTCGTACTCTAAGCTTTCAAAAATTGTATCGTCTGCTAGAAATCTAACAAGTGTTCCTGTTTTTTTGCTGTCCCCTATTTTCTTTAGAGGCTGAACAGTTTTACCCTTTTCAAATTTCATTTGATACTTTCCACCATCTTTATCGATTGTGACTTCAGTCCAATTTGAAAGTGCATTAACAACAGAAGCTCCAACTCCATGAAGTCCTCCAGAAACTTTGTAAGCACTATCTCCACCAAATTTTCCACCTGCGTGCAAAACTGTGTAAACTGTTTCTGCTGTTGAAATTCCAGTCTTTGGGTGAATTTCTATTGGAATACCTCTACCATTGTCTTGAACGCTAATTATATTCCCTGGTTCAATTGCAACATTTATTTCTGTACAAAAACCTGCTAAAGCCTCATCAACACCGTTGTCCACAATCTCATAAACTAGGTGATGCAACCCCCTAACAGATGTACTACCTATATACATTCCTGGTCTTTTTCTAACAGCTTCAAGACCTTCTAGTACTTGTATTTGGTCTGCGCCATACTCATGCTCGTATTTTTCCATCTATGCTTTCATTCCTTTCAATTTATTTTTTAATTTTTTATCTTTTGTAATCTATATATTTTTATTTATTTTCCCATCGTTCACATTATATATCAAGATTTTATTTTTTTCAAGTTTAATTTTTTCTGTGCAAGTTATAATTACTTGAACGCCCTCTATTTTCTTAAGAAAATTGTGTACTCTTTGCTGGTCAAGCTCAGACATAAAGTCATCTAATAACAAGACTGGAGCCTCGCCAATTTCATCGCTTACAACAGCTAGCTCTGATAATTTTAGCGAAAGCACTGCTGTTCGATGTTGCCCTTGCGAACCATAAGCTTCAATACTTTTGCCATCAATATTCATCTTAAAATCGTCTCGATGAATTCCTTTAGATGTGTAACCTCTTATAATATCTAGCTTTCTCCTATTCTTTAATATTTTTTTGTAATTTTCTTTATCATGGCATTCAGAAATATATTTAATTTCTATTTTTTCTCTATTATCTGTGATTTCCTCATGCACTTTTCCTAATTTATTTTTAATTTTTTCAATAAATTCTGTTCGATATTTGCAAATTTGTGTACCATACTCTACAAGCTTTTCATCCCATATTTCAAGCATTTCTTCAGGCTTTCCTTCTTCTTTGATTTGCTTTAAATATTTATTTCGTTGCTCTAATATTTTTGAATAATTATTTAATAAAAATATGTAATTGGGCTTTAACTGCCCAATTAAAACATTTAAAAATTTTCTTCTATTTTCAGGTCCACCTTTTAAAATTCTAATATCATCTGGTGTGAATATTACTATATTCAAATTACTTAGCAATTCGCTTAGCTTTTTAGCTTTGACGCCATTTACAAAAGCTTGCTTTTTATTAGAAATTGTAATTTTTATATTTCCATCTCGATCAACTCGCTGGAAATCAATTGAGACAGTAGCCGAATTCGTATATGCCTTGACCATATTATTTTGCTCTTCTGTAGATAAATCATTTAATTTAATCATCTCGCTATCCCTTGATGTTCTAAATGATTTTCCAAGTGCACACAAATAAATTGCCTCTATTATGTTTGTTTTTCCTTGAGCATTTTCACCATAAAAAACGTTTATTCCATCATTTAATTCTATGGTTTCCTTTTCGTAATTTCTAAAATTGTTTAATTTTATTTCCTTTATCCACATAATTAGTCTTCTTTCAATCTTATAGGTAAAATCATGTAAACGTAGCTATCTCCCTCGATTGGTTTTATTAGACATGGTGAAATGCTTGAACCAAATTGAACAAATACTTCTGTGTCGTCTATTGCTTTTAAACTGTCTAATAAATATTTAGGGTTAAATCCAACTTCTAAGCTTTTTCCCTCTGTTTCAACAAATAGCTCTTCCTTTGCATCCCCTGTTTGGTTTGTACATGAAATCACTACGTTTCCAGCACCAACATTAACTTTTACTGGATATTTCTTTTCTTTTTCTATTGTTGATGATGAAATCAAACTAATTCTTTCAAAGCTATCTTGAATTTTGCTTTTATCAACTCTGATACGTGTTTCCCAGTTTTCTGGAATTACATTTTTATAATCTAAAAATTCACCATCAATTATTCTTGTAACTACTTTACAGTTTTCCATTTGGAATAAAGCCTGATTTTTAGCAACGCCAATGCTTACAGGTTCGAATGATTCTTCTAAAATCTTATTTACTTCCATTAAAGTTTTCCCTGGAATAACAGCTTTGAAATCATTTACATTTTCTTCAAGCTTCTTTGAATGCATTGCAAGTCTAAAGCCGTCAACTGAAACGACATTTAGCGTTCCCTCTTTTACTTCAAATAAACTTCCAGTAAAAATTGGTCTAGACTCCTCTGTGCTAACAGCGAAAATAGTTTTTTTAATCATATTACGCAAAGTGACTTGGTCGATTTTGATTGAATTTTCCACTTCAATTCTTGGAAGCTCTGGATATTCATCTGGATTCATTGTAGCAAGCTTGTACAATGAGCCTTCACACTCAATTTCAAGAAGTCCTTTTTCATTTAAAGAAATTTTAATTTCTGTATTAGGTAATTTACGGATAATTTCACTAAACATTGTTGCATTAACAACTGTGCTACCGTGGTCTTGAACTTCACATTCTGCTACATATTCAATACCAAGTTCTAAATCATATGTAGTTAATTTTAAACTATTATCATTAGTTTGAAGTAAAACTCCTTCTAATATAGGCATTGTTGTTTTAGATGCAACACCTTTAATTACAGAGTTTATTGCTTTAAGAATCGTATCTTTGTAACAAACAATTTTCATGGCTTTATCTCCTTTTATTTATTTAATATTATTAGTATTATTAATAGTAGGTCCTGTTGAAACTGTGGAAAAGTTGATTTTTTCTCTTACGGATGCAAGGTTTGGGGTGTTCATAACTGTGTTGAAAAGTCCAAAAGTTATCAACAGTAAAAATCGAAAAATGTGGAAAAAGGTTTTATTCACAAATAATTTGTGGTTATTAACGTGAAATTGACAATTAGGTGTGAATAGTTAAGCTAGCTGTTCCGTAAGTAGAAAAATATCGAAAAATTTCGAACAATGTTTTACAAACAATTATTTTTTAAAAATCGATAAAATTCTTTTTGGATGCGAGGTTGAGTTATTCACAGAGTTATCCACATTATTCACATTTTATGATTTATCACGTTCAATGATTTTTTTGATACTATTTACTACAAGTTTTGTATCTGAGTTTTCATTAATTTCCTTGTCCATCTTTTGAAAAGCGTGGATTATAGTTGAATGATCCTTCTTTTTAAAGGCTTTAGCGATGTCTTTGTATGACATGTTTAAAACAGTTCTGCATAGGTACATTGCGATTTGCCTTGGAATTGCTATGTCGTTTGAACGTTTTGTGCTTGTAAGGTCTGACGCATTTTTGTCAAAATAATTTGCAACTGTTTCAATTATATAATCTGAGGTGATGACTTTGTCGTTTGAGGCAATAAACTCATTTATGCAACGTTCTGCCATTTCCAATGTTATTGGACTATTCATTAATTGAGCCATTACAACAACTTTTGTTAGAACACCATTAAGCTCTCTAATGTTAGAGTCAACTGAGTTTGCAATGTGTGCTAAAATATCATCATCTATTACTATTCTTTCTTCTTGAACTTTTTTACGCAAAATTGCAAGACGAGTTTCGTAGCTAGGCTGTGAGATGTCTGCAATTAAGCCATCTGAGAAACGAGACCTAAGCCTTTCAGTAAGCAAAGCGATGTCTTTTGGAGGCTTGTCACTCGTTAAAACAATTTGTTTTCCAGTATTTCTTAACGCTTCAAATGTATGGAAAAATTCCTCTTGAACACTTTCCTTATCTGCAATAAACTGAATATCGTCTATTAGCAAAACGTCAATGTGACGGTATTTGTCGCGAAATTTTTTTGTTTTACCATTTAAAATTGCGTTGATTATTTGATTTGTGAATTCTTCTGATGTTACATATAATACATTTTTTGAGCTGTCATTTTGTCGAATCCTATTACCTATTGCGTGCATTAAGTGAGTTTTACCAAGACCTACGCCACCATATAGAAATAGTGGGTTAAAGGTCTTTGCCGGATTTTCACTTACTGAAATTGCTGCAGCTCTAGCTAAACGGTTGTTATTTCCTTCAATAAATGTTTCAAAAGTAAAATCAGGGTTTAGGGTTGAATTATTTGCTTTAATTATTTCATCTGAAACTTGAAAAGATGAAATTTCTTCTTGATTGCTTAGCTCCTCAGACTTTTGAAGGTCTGCACCATTTATTACTTCTATTTCCCATTCTTTGTTAGTTAAGTATTTAAAAGTATTGAAAACTAAAGGAAAATAGCGATTTTCGATTGTTTCTTTTTGGAAATCTGAAGTTGCTTCAAGGACAATTTTGTTGCCTTTTATGCTACGTATTTTTAAAGGTTTAATCCATGTATCATAAGCGATTGTAACCATTTCATCTTTTAGTGCATCTTGGAACTTTGATAAAAGCTCCGTTTTGTTAAATTCCATAATTGATATCCTTCCCCTTTTTAGCACAAATCATTGGGTGTAGAACAAGAATTTTAAAAATTGAAAAATCATATATGTAAAAGGTAAAAATTTCTCCCATTAAATCATAATTCTACATCCTCTCATATAATATCAAAAAAACTGTTGCAAAGTCAAGAAAAATTAGAAAAATTGATAAAATTTAGAGGATGCCAGGGTTTGACATAAAAAAGAGAATTTGTTATAATCTTGGCAAAAGGATGTTGAAAGGGGAAACTCAATGGAAAAGGCAGAAATAGAGGAAAAGCAAGGGGGATATAAAAAGGCAGAAATAGAAGAAGAAAGAAGTCAAAGGTTATATAAATTTGACAATATCAGATTGATTTTAATTTTTTTAGTTGTATTTTGTCATTTTATAGAAAGTATTGAATTGACTACACCGACGGCTGGACTAGATAATTTTTATAAAATAATTTATTCATTCCACATGCCGCTGTTTATTTTTATTACGGGATATTTTTCGAAATTTAAATTCAGAAAAATATTATTTAGGTTTGCTATTCCCTATTTTATTTTTCAAACTTTATATTGTTTATTTACAAAATCAGAAATTCAATTTGCAACGCCTTACTGGCTTTTGTGGTTTATATTTTTAATGCCATTTTATTATTTAATTAATTTATTTTTTAATAAACAAAAAAATATCGAAAAAATAATAATAATTTTAATTTCGGTTGCTACTTCCCTTGTGGTGGGCAATCTTAACGATATTAATTATACATATTCGCTTTCAAGATTTTTTACCTTTCTTCCCTATTTTTTAATAGGATTATTTGTAGGTAATTTAAAAATAAAAATAAATAATAAAAAATTAAATTATATAAAAAAAGTGATAAGTTTAATTTTAGTGATAGGGTCAATTGCATTTATTTTAAATAGTGGAGAAATTAGTTCAAGGCGTATTTTATATGGAGCTCTTCCCTACAGTACGCTAAATTACAACGCTTTAACAAGGTTCAAAATTATGATTATTGCGTGTTTATGGATTTGGTTTTTTATGGAGTGGATTCCAAATAAAAAAATTAAATTTGTTACTGCTCTAGGCGAAAACACAATGGCAATTTATCTAATTCACGGTTTTATAATTATTTGGACAAAAACAAATTTATTTTTTAGCTATTCTCTAGAACAAAATATTTTAATTGCAGTTGTATCAACGGTTTTAATTATTGTAGCCCTAGGAAATAAATTTGCAACTTTTATTTTTGATAATATTTTTTGCTGTGATGTAATTTTTAATTTTTCTAATTGGATTAAGAGAAAATTTTCAAAATATGATTTACATAACATACAGGAGGATATCGTTAAGTAAAAAGTTAAATGCAATTCTACACAAGGTAAATATTACTAAAATAAGCTAAAATGTCTTGACATTTTCAGTAAAAAAAGGTATAATCGATATACTTGTTGATTTGAAAAATAAATTAATAAAAATAAAAGCAATAGGGAGGTGCTAAAAAGATGAAAAGAACATTTCAACCAAAAAATAGACAAGAAAAAAGAGAACATGGATTTATGAAAAGAATGAAAACAACTGCAGGTAAAAAAGTTTTAAAAGCTAGAAGAGCAAAGGGTAGAAAAAAATTAAGTGCATAAAACAATCAACATTAAG
>CANQFL010000051.1 GCA_947598785.1 uncultured Clostridia bacterium | reverse complement strand
GGCTTGGAGAACATAAAAAGCATCACTTCAGTTAACGATATGGGCGGAAAGATTGCCAGCGAATTTATGTGGTTCGACGATGAATATGGTCAGGACACAGTTTTATGCAATGACGAACTTGGGCTTTATGTTAACGAGGAGGTTTTTGACCTTCAAGACCAAAACTTAAAGGCACTTGTGCTTGGCAAATATGTTGACATAGACAAATCTTTGTTTGTAAAGCGCAAGGCGACCGAAGTTGGACATATCTTCCAAAACGAGCAGGTTTATTCCAAAATGATGGGTGGGACTTTTGTCAATCGCCAAGGTAAGCAGGAGTATTATTGGAACGGGTGCTACGGCATTGGCGTTTCTAGGCTGGTGGCAATAATCGCGGTAAATCAAATTCGCAAATATGGTAAACTTGTTTGGAATGATACCATCTCGGCGTTTAACACAAACATCATTTGCAAAAACAGCGAGGCGTGCTTGGAAGCGGGCGAAAGACTTTACAATCAGTTAAAAAGTTCTGGCGAAAAAGTCTGCCTTGACGATAGAGATTTTTCGATTGGCGAGAAAATTAAAGACAACGAACTTTTTGGCATAAGAAAAATTGTGATTATTGGCAATAATTTTGAAAAAGACGGCACAATAGATGTTGAGGATAGGCTTTTAAACACCAAAAACACAATGAAGATGGAATAAAAACATTTAGGAAAATGAAAAGTTTGAATAATGAAAAAATATCGCTAATTTGTAACAATGAAAAAATAGCATCATTTTAAACAATGAAATAAAGCACCATTTTGAACAACGAAGATATAGCGCTGTCTTTAACAATGAAGATATTAACTATTAAACAGTAAAAAATATATCACCGCCTTGCATTATTTTAAATAATGAAAATACATCACCATTTTAAATTTTGAAGATATAACAAAACCAATAAAAAAAACGCTGAGGCAAATTGCCTGAGCGCTTTTTTGTGGAGCTTACGACGAGATTCGAACTCGTGACCTCAGCCTTACCAAGACAAAAACACAATAACAAAGGGTTGTGTTCTATGCTTATAAATATACCATAATTAAAGCGATTTGGCAATCAATTTGAAAAACTGTTGTCAAAAATTTGAAAATATTGACAACGGTTGACAACAATTATGCCAATTTGAGTGAACTAAAACGATGTTGAACTGCCTAAAACTATGTATTTCTTTTTAGATTTTCGTATAAAAAACAGGCTTACCAAACAAAAGTTTTAGTTTTTATTTTATTTTGCAAATTGCATTTTTCTCTACTTTTGTAAAATTTAACGAACCAAAGAATTTTACAAACGATAAAATTATATCTACTTTTTCATTTTCTCGTTTTTTATTAAACTCATCTATTTGTCCAAGATTTTTGTTTTTAAGTTCTGTATTTTCTGCAATATGTGCAAAGGCGTCAGCTAGATCAAGAAAAGATCTCATATTTTTTATATCCATAGGGTTAATTCCAAGTGGTTGCATTAGCCTTTGTAACTCTAACTCGCTAAATCCTTTTTCAAAATAATTAGCAAGTTTTTTTGTTTTTTTCTTACTTAAAAAGTCTAATACGCTTTGAGATAAATCTTTAACTGTGGTTCTTACTCCTTGGAAATAAGTCGCCAACTCCTCATCAGAGTAATTATGTTTTATAATATCTAATATTTTATCGATATCTAAACAAAATCTTTGAATTCTTACATCAAAAACGGTTTTACCATTATATTTTGAATAAACTGGTTCAATTTTCTCATCTATAACGAATTTATTTTCTTTTTGTATTTTTTCTTTTTGTTTTAAAATATTCTCTTGGTTTTTATCAATAATATCTTTTTCTGCGTTAAGTTCTTTTAATTCCTGTTCTGTTTCCTTAATTGTTTGCAAAGTCTTTTCTTTATTTTTTGACTTTGCATTAGGCTTGTTAAGTTTTGTAAGTTTATCTTCCGAAATTTTAATTTTGTTCTCTTTTTTAGCAATTTCTTTTTCTAGTTCAACAAGTTGATCATCTAATTGTGCTGCTTTCTCGTAATACTCGTCAAATTTAATAAATTTAGGTATTTCAGTATCAAATTCATACTTTTTTCGTATTGGTTCAAAGAACTTGTCATCAAATTCATTCTTTAAAAAACCGATTACACTAAAATCCTTTAACACAGATTTAGTTCCATTATAATGATAGTTTAACAATAAATCCGTTATTAGGTTAAATTTATAAATCTTGTCAATGTTTAAAGAATTTATTTCTGGTTTAAGAACTAGGTTAGGGCGTTCTTTGTCAAGATATTCTTCTAATATTGGTGTTATCTGTTCTATGTTATTATTACACGTTTCTTCTATAAACTCTATATCTTCATCAGAACACACTGCATTTTCCATTTTCTTAAATTGGTCAATTACTTTTGTGCGGTTATAGAATTTACTATTTTCTTTTACATAAAAGAGATTTTCAAAATCCATTTGATCTTCTTTTGTGCTGGCTTGCATTATCTTATTGTCTTTTTTATCATAAACAATTTTATATTTTGAAGATAGAGTAAATAATTTTGATTTTTTCCACGATTTTGTCGAAATATGCCCTAGTTCATTAAATTTTTCAATAAATTCCTGAACAAAAGATAACTTGATATTAAAAGTATCTGAAAGGATTGATATCAGGTCATTGATGTCATTAGCAACTATTCCATTATTAAGAGCCAAGACAATGTATTTTTCATAAAAACGTAATCTCTCATAGGCTAATAGAGGAATATTTTCTAACATGGGTTGATATCCCGTTATGCTTAATTCTATTTTTTTTGAATAATGTGTTCTATTCATCAATTGCCTCCAACATTTTTTGTATTCTCTTGATTGCAAAGTCAAATGAATTACATTCTTCGGAAATTAACTTTAATTGTGGGATCAGAGTAGATTGAACATAAGTTTCTTCTCTTTGTTCAGGCGATAGTTCGCTAGATTGCTTTTGCAAAGTAAATGTTGAAATTTTATCAAAATTACCAAGTATTACTAAATGCCTTTTAGCACGTGAAAATGCAACATTCATTCTTCTTATATCTTTTAAAAATCCTAATCCGTTTGTTCTAACCAAACTTACAAGAACTAAATCGTATTCTCTGCCTTGAAAACGGTCAAATGTTCCAATTTGTAAACCTTCGATTCTCTTTAATTTCTTTCGTAAAAGTTTCTCTTGATCTGAATATCCGGTTATTACACCAATAGTTTTTATTTGTGGGAGTTTCTTCCTATTTTCCTGAATGTAATTTAAAATGCGAACGATATAATCGGCTTCTTTTTCATTACTATAAGCTTTATCTTCTGTTCCTATTATTCTAACTTTTTCTTCTCCACCCATAATGTTTAAACAAACAACATCATCTGACTGCTTGTTTTTTAGGTCTAGTATCTCAAATCCGTCATTTATTTTATAGATAGGGCTTATAAGATCAAATATTCCTTTATTCATGCGATATTGTCGCTTCATAACACTTACATTTGAATTATTGCTAAAAGATTTTATATTCTCATGGTAGTTTTTATTTACTGCTTGCTTTAATAACAGGCTAAATACAGATTTCTTTAATTCTGTCCAATTGTTTTCGTTAAAGTTCATTATTTCTTGAATTTCAGTATCTTGCTTTGTTAAACTATCATAGAATGGATCCAATTGCATGTAATCGCCAATTAAAACCAAATGTTTTATTTTTGGCAGCGAAATGATCAAATCTTCAAAACTACATTTACTTGCTTCGTCAACGATAGCATAGTCAAAAACAATATCATTTTCATCTTTATCTTCTTTTCTGAAAAGTCTAGCTATTTGACTTGTTGTCATTGAAATAAGGCTTCCATTTTTATCATTTTTATCAACATTAAATTCTGAACTAAACGATAATGTTTGTCCGTCAAAGTATCTGTTTAATTGTTCAGGTTCTGAATGTTTTATCTCATTTAATTCTTTTATGTAATCAAATAAAACGGTATTTTCATTGTTGACAGAAAGTGTAGATTGGCATTTGTCTATAAAATCAATTGCTGTCTTTAATTTATTTATTTCATTTTCTAAATTTGCCTTATTCACTTGGTAGGAGTTTTTAAATTTCTTATAGGATAAGATAGATCTCCTATTTTCTTTTTCAAAAAGCTTTATATCTTCATCGGCCGTGTTAAGTTTTATGCGTATTTTATTTATTGATTTTTCGTTTTGTTCTATTTCATCTCTGGTCTGTAATAATGTTAAAAGTCCTTTTATACACTCGCTATTTTCATTTTTCTGTTTTTCTAGGATTGTTATTTTTTTAGTGTTTTCTTTTATTTGATTATTGTTTTCTTTCTTGATTTTTTCGCCATTTACAGCTTTTTCCTTTAAAATCTCGACTTTTTCTTTTAAATTTGCGATTTCTTTTTCTTTTTTATTTATTTCAGAATTGAAATATTCCTCACTAAACTTTTTATTGATAATTTTTTGGATATGGTTACTATAATCATTGCGAAAATTAAGTAAGATACTATGCAAATTGTATTTTGCTTCTTTATAATCGGTATATGTAATTCCACACCTTTCGGCGCCGAAAAGCATGAAAAATTTATCTATCAGTGATAAACTCTGATAAGTCTGTATCTTTTCAATCTGGTTATTTGCATTAGATGAAAGTTTACCTAAATAAGAGCTATCTTTGTGGGATTTTATTTGATTGATAGTATATTTATTAACAGCTCTATTATAATTCCAGAATGAATAATCATTTTTTAAGATATTTAATAAATCTATAATGCGATTTACATCTTCAAAATCCAAGAACCTGTTTTGTTCGTAAATTTTTACTCCACTCGATACATTATTTTTTATTAACTTTTGAATAGAAGAAATGTCAAGATCTATTATGTGTAATATATCTTCTTCTAGGGTGTTAATGTTACTATTATAGTTAGATATGTATTGATCTTTATTTTTTCTAAAATCTTCTATTTCTGTAATTTCATCTTTCAAATTTGTATTACTATCTGTCAGCGTAAGCACTTCGTCAGATAGTTTATCGTTTTCTTTTTCTATTGATTGTATTGCAACTTGGGGTGTATCAAATTCCCGCATAATATTAGTTAAACCGTTAGCGATTATAGAATTCTCTTTATTCTTTAATTCCTCAAATGCTAATTCTGCTGTGTTCAGTTCCTCTTTAACCTTCTCAAATTTTTCAATTTTCTTTGTGTATTCCAAGTTGTTTTTTTCTAGTTCTAAATTCTCGTTTTCTAGATCCTCTAATTTGCTCACCAATTTTGACAAAGCTGACTTGTGTTTTTTTAGTGTTTCCTCACTTTCAACAGCTTTATCATCGATTTCAAATTTGGATAAAACTTGATTTACTAAATAAGTTTGCTGATTTATAATCCTTTCTTCACTATCGTTAACTCTTTTATATCTTTTGAGAATGATTTCTTTATCATTTCTCATTCTTTCAACTATATTGTCGCAGGCTACATGCACATTAGAAGTGATCAACGTTGTGTATTTGTTTTTTAAAAGTTCTTTCGCAAGGGCAATAATAAGCTCTGTCTTTCCTGTTCCCGGCGGGCCTTGAACTAACAAAATGTCCACATTGTTGGTTTGCATTGAAAGAATTTTTTCGATTGTTTCCATTTGTTCTGGATTGGCGCTTAGTTTTGGGTAATCCGATTTTAATTTTTCCATACGCCAAAAGTTTGAAATGTAGTTGTTTTTAAATCTTTCAATGGTGTTAGAACAAATGCAATTCACCAAACTTTGATTTGCCACTTGTTTCTTCTCTACGGAATTTATTCCATGCAAAATTCTTTTAATTTTAATTTCTTCGCCTCTAATGTCCTCACAAATTTTGATTTCGTTGATATGTTCATTTTTAATTAAATGTTCCATATTCAGCATTTCATTGTCTTGCATATTTGTAATGCGACAAAAACGATGTTGCTTTGTCCAATTTAGTTTAATATCAAAATCTTTTTGGAGTTTATCTATAAAGGTTCTTTCTTCCTCGCTGCCAATTAAGGAAAAATCAGCATCTTGCAATGTATAACCTGTTTCGTTAGGGTAATTTTCTTCTGTATATTTTATTTCAATGCTTTTAATTCTTGTGCGGCCTATTGTTCCTTTTATTGGGATCATTAAGGATCTTTCATCAGCAATCTCCTGTAAAAACTCCCAATAATATTCACGGATCATATTGACATCTACAATGAATTCTGTTTTATGGTTTTTTAAATCATCAAGTAAATATTCAAAATATTTTTTATAACTTTCTAATTTATCAATTGGATTTTCTATAACTTCAAATTGAAATTTTCCGGTATTTACACCGTCAAAGACATTAAGCGGCAATGTTTCCTTTCCCTCTGAAATTGGGAAATCGCTTTCTTTACAGCGTTGATTAACAATTAACATAAGAATATCATTATTTTTTTGGAAATCAAAGTATAGGGTGTTAGGAATGGAACCATTTAACTTAATTTT
This sequence comes from uncultured Clostridia bacterium, assembly GCA_947598785.1. Taxonomy (GTDB): domain Bacteria; phylum Bacillota; class Clostridia; order Christensenellales; family UBA1242; genus Caccovivens. The sequence goes on along the minus strand of CANQFL010000051.1, from coordinate 517 downwards.
TTCAAAATCACTTCTAGGGCATATATCAATTTCAGAAATTGAAGAATAATAAGTCATGTCTTTAACTTTAAAGCGAATTCCTTTAAGATTTCCCTTTTGCGAACGGATTTTATCTTCTGTAATTGTTCCATACTTTTTAATTTGGTCAATATAATTAAATAGTCGATCTATTTGGAACCCGTCAAAGATAGTGTTGCGGTCAACAATTACTTTTTTATTTTGATAGTAAAAATCCATAAATCTCTCCTTAAAATCCATTATAACATATTTTTTAATAATTTTATATTAAAATGATACATAAAATTAAAAATGGTAGAACATATATAATAATTTGCAGTCGGGCAAAGCACCACTTGTAAAATTACATATAAATGAAAAATAATTTTCTGTCCCAAAATTTGGACTTCTACAATAATCGACAAAGAATGTTGTCACAAATACAAGATTTTTAATTGTTTTTGTGTTAAAATGGATTTGTGGTTTGGATAAAATACAGAGATAGAATACATGGGCAAAT
>CANQFL010000050.1 GCA_947598785.1 uncultured Clostridia bacterium | reverse complement strand
CAAACCATAAATCCATTTGCAATTCAGTTTTCCATCAACCCCATATTGTTTTACTAAATCTATGTAATGTTCAAGCATTTCTTTATCATTTAAAGTTTTGCCGTTAACTCTTCTAACAAAAAGACCTGGTTGTTTGTCCTGAGGGACATTTTCTAAATAAAGGGAATCGTCCATACCTATTGTTGGAAGATGAGTTTTTTCAAACCCTGCCCTAGCTTTTAATAAAGCATTTTCAATAACATCATTTCCATTTTCTTTTATATCTAGCTCTAAATTCAAATCTTTCAATGATAAAACATTGATACCTTTTTGATACAATCCTAAAGAAAATCTTTTAGATTTTGAAACATTTCCTGTTGCAAATAAAATATCTTTCATTTTTACTCCTTATTGTGTATTATTCATTGCATAATACACTATATTTTGTATTATTCAAGCAAATCACTTCTATTTTCTTTTGTTCTTTTTATTGATTGTTCTTTTCGCCATTTTTCAATTTGCTGATGATTTCCAGACACCAAAACATCAGGAACTTTTAATCCCATAAACTCTTGAGGTCTTGTATATTGTGGATATTCTAATAAACCATCAGAAAAGCTTTCACTAATCAAACTGTCTTTAGAAATAACCCCCTCCACAAACCTTGCGAGAGTGTCTATAATCACCATTGTTGGAAGTTCCCCTCCTGTTAAAACATAATCTCCAATAGAAATTTGTTCTATATCAAATAATTGAAATATTCTTTCGTCAACACCTTCATAATGTCCACATACAAATATTAAATGTTCAAATTTAGATAATTCTTCTGCTTTCTTTGAACTTAGGGTTTGTCCAATAGGAGAAGGAAAGATGATTTTACTATTTTTTTTCACTATTGCTTTCAAAGCATCATAAAGTGGTTGTACCGTCATAAGCATTCCTGCCCCACCACCAAAAGGTTCATCATCACATTTTTTATGCTTATCTTTGCTAAAATCTCGAATGTTTATAATGTTAAATTCAATTTTTCCAGAATTTTCTGCACGTCCTAAAATGCTTGTTTTTAATGGAGCAAACATCTCTGGAAAAAGAGTTAAAATATCTATTTTCATTCTTGGTCCACCTTTGCCCCGTCATATTCTTTTCTTATCACATAAAGTTTTCTATTATTATTTTTGAATATTGCTTTTTTAAATGGAACTTCATAAATATGTCCATCTTCTTTAATTATCAAAATATCATCGAAGCCGTAATTTTCAACTCCCATAATTTGACCAACTAAGATATTGTTTTCATCATAAAGCAAAGTTCCAATAAGGTCATCTATTAAAAATTCATCAACTGCCAGACTATCAAATTCGTCTTTAGTGATATATACTAATTTATTCCTATAATTTTCGGCTAAATTTCTATCTGTTATCTCTTTAAACTGAACATACCCATATCCAAGTCTGAAACTTGCATGATTGATTTCACTTAATTTTTTTTCTATATAAAGTTTATGTTTACCATTAAAAATCGCAGGAATATCAATTAAGGGAAGAATTTTTACTTCCCCTTTGATACCCTGCGGTTTAATGATTTTTCCAACGCATACAAAATCCATTATTAATCCTCAAATTTAACAAAAACTTTTTTATGAGTTTTAGCTAAGATTGATTTCATAATATTTCTTATGCTTGTTGCAGTTTTTCCATTTTTGCCAATAACTTTTCCTATATCTTCGCTTGCAACTTTTATGCGATATGTGATTGTCTTTTCGTCCTCTTCTTTGTCAACCTTAACTTCGTCTTCTTTCTCAACTAAGGCCTTTACAAGAAAACTCAATAACTCGTCCATATTTTCTCCTTATTTATTTTCTGCTTTAATAGCACCACTTTTTACTAAAATTGTTTTTGCAGTGTCTGTTGGAAGAGCGCCATTCTTAAGCCATTTTTGTGCTTTTTCATTGTCAATTTTAATTTCTGCAGGGTCTTTAAGTGGATTATATGTTCCTAAAAGGTCAATATACTTTCCATCTCTTGGACTTTTAGAATCAGCAACTACAACACGGTAAAATGGTGATTTTTTATCTCCCATTCTTGTAAGTCTAATTTTTACAGCCATTGTTTTTCTCCTTTTAATTTTTTTATTTTGAAAGTTTTCTTTCGTTTTATATAAAATGGTTAACCCATATTATATCACCCAAATAATCCTCGCAAGCCTCCACGTTTATTGTTTTTCAACATCTTCATCATTTCTTTTGATTGTTCAAATTGTTTTAGAAGCATATTAACTTGTTGAATACTAGTTCCACTTCCATCTGCAATTCTTTTTCTTCGACTTGCTTTTATAATTTCAGGATTAAGCCTCTCTTCTCTAGTCATACTTTGTATAATAGCTTTATTAACCTGAAGTTGTTTTTCATCTATTGCAACATTTTTCATTTTAGATGAAAGCCCTGGAATCATTCCAATAATATCTTGAAGACTTCCCATTTTTTTCATATTTTCCATTTGAACTAAATAATCTTCAAAAGTAAAAGAATTTTCTCGTAGTTTTGCTTCAAGTTCTTTTGCTTGTTCCTCTGTAACTGCTTCTTGAGCTTTTTCAATTAAAGAAAGAACATCTCCCATACCCAAAATTCTGCCTGCAATTCTGTCTGGATAGAAAGGTTCTAAATCTCCTATTTTTTCACCAACACCTGAGAATTTAATAGGTTTTCCTGTGATTGCTTTGATAGATAAAGCTGCACCACCCCTAGTATCTCCATCAAGCTTTGTTAAAACAACACCGGTAATATCTAGGTCATTATTAAAACTTTCACTTATTGTCACAGCATCTTGACCAGTCATTGCATCTACAACAAGCAAAATTTCTGTAGGTTTAACTTCTTTTTTAATTTCTTTTAACTCTTCCATCAATTCTGCGTTAATATGCAATCTTCCTGCTGTATCAATTATGACAACATCAAAGCCTTGTTTATTTGCGTGTTCAATCGCTTGTCTTGCAGTTTTTACAGGGTTTTGAGTACCTTTTTCAAAGACCTCAGCACCAGCAGTTTTTCCAACAACTTGAAGCTGGTTTATTGCAGCTGGTCTATATACATCACATGCAACAAGTAATGGTCTTTTTCCAGATTTTTTTAAATGATAAGCAAGTTTTCCACACATTGTTGTTTTACCAGCACCCTGAAGACCACACATCATTATAACTGTTGGAGGATTTGATGCTATTTGAAGTTTTTGATTTGGAGATGAAATGAGGTTTGTTAATTCATCTTTAACAATTTTGATTACCATTTGCCCTGGTGTCAAGCTTTTCATTACATCTTCACCAATTGCTTTTTCAGAAATATCAGCAACAAATTTTTTAGCAACCATATAGTTTACATCGGCTTCTAAAAGAGCAATTCTCACTTCACGCATAGCTTCTTTAATTTCGAGTTCGGTTAACTTTCCACGTTTAGTAAGTTTTGAAAAAATATGATTAAATTTTTCAGAAAGAGATGAAAATAATGCCATTATAATTTCTCCAATAATTTATCGACTTTTTGTTTTACAATTAAATCACTCTCAGATTTTAGATTTTCTAGTTCTTTAACAAGTTTATCTTTTAAATTGACAAATTGTAATATATTTTCATAGTATTCAAGTTTTTGACACGACTTATCGATACAATCAAGTACTGCCTGTCTTGAAATACCTCTTTCGGTGGCAATTTCAACAAGAGTCATGTTATACTCAAAATAGTCAGTCATAATCTTTTGTCTATCTTCACTTAAAAGTTTTCCATAGCAAGAAAATAATTTTCCATATTTGACAAAATCTTGTAATTTTAATTTCGACATAGCCACCTCAACTTGTCAAGTAAAATAACTTTACAAAATTCATTATAGCACATAAAATTGTATATTGCAACTATTTTTAATAAAATTATGGAAGTAAATTTGAAATAATTGTATTACTTAAATGGTAATAAAGAGGATTTAGATAAATTACATCATCTTTTTTGATTAAAATACCTTGACTAATATAATCATTAAAATATACATTCTTTGTTATATCATAATCTTTTAAATTGGAAAGATTAACACCTATTTTGCATCTTAATCCAAGCATAATAATTTCTTCTACTATTTCTTTTGAAGATAAAGTTTCTTGTGTAAAAATTCCTTTTTCATAATCATGCAAATTAGAAGCATTTTCAATTCTATGTTCATCAATAAATGAATGTGCTGATATACCAAAGCCAAGATAATCCCCTCTTGTCCAATAGTTAAGATTATGTTTACTTTCATATGAAGGAAGTGCAAAATTACTAATTTCATATCTTTCAAAACCTTTATCAACCAAATAGTTTGAAAGTTTATTAAAGGACTGAATAGTTTGAGCATCGTTTAATGGCTTATACTCATTTTTTTGACACATTTTAAATAATAAAGTATTAGGATAGACCTCAAGAAGATAGCATGAAATATGCTTAACTCCTCTTTTAATAAATTCTGAAGCATAAGAGCATAAATCTTTACCTGTTTCATTTTCAAGTCCAACAATCAAATCGCATGAAACATTATCGAAGTACTTTCTAGTCAACTCTATCGCTTTTATTGCTGTTTTTTTATCATGTAATCTCCCAATACTTTTCAAAGTTTTATCATTTAAACTTTGAATTCCAAGACTCACACGATTAACCCTCAAAGATTTCCATTTCTTTAAAAGGTCTTCATTTATAGAATTTGGATTTGCCTCAATAGTGAACTCAGCATTATCATATATTTGATAATTATCATATAATACTTTTACAATTTCCTCAATTTCTTCAGAGTTAAGAATACTTGGTGTCCCACCACCAATATAAATACTTTTTACTATCCTATCTGTCTTTCTTCTTATAATTTCGTTTTTTAAAGCATTCAAATATGTCTGTTTTTGTTCTTCGTCAGCACAAAAAGAATTAAAAGCACAATAATAACATTTTCTTTCACAAAAAGGAATATGAATATAAATTGAAATTTCGTCCATTAGCTTATTTGTCCTCATCTAATTTTAATATACTCATAAAAGCTTCAGAAGGAATTTCAACCGAACCGATTTTTCTCATTCTCTTTTTCCCTTCTTTTTGTTTTTCTAAAAGTTTTCTTTTTCTAGAAATATCTCCTCCATAACATTTTGCTAATACGTCTTTTCTCATTGCAGAAATGGTTTCTCTTGCAATAATTTTATTTCCTATACATGCCTGAATTGGAACTTCAAAAAGTTGTCTAGGAATAATTTTTTTAAGTCGTTCTGTAAGTTCCCTTCCCCTATTATAAGCCTTATCCTTATGCACAATAAGTGATAAAGCATCACATTTTTCTCCATTTAAAAGTAAGTCAACTTTGACTAAATCAGCCTTTTCAAATCCTATAAATTCATAGTCAAAACTTGCATAACCTCTACTTCTTGACTTCAAACTATCAAAAAAATCATATATAATTTCTCCAAGAGGTAGTGTATATTTAAGTTCTACTCTGTTTTTATCTAAGTATTGCATATCTTTGTAAACGCCTCTTTTATCTTGACACAATTCCATAATAGTTCCTACAAATTCTGGTGGAGTAAAGATGTTTACCTTTACAATAGGTTCTTCAATTCTATCAATTTCAACTGCATTAGGTAAATTTGAAGGGTTTGAAATTTCTAACTTATCTCCATTTGTTTTATAAACATTATAAGAAACACTAGGAGCTGTTGTAATGATATCTAAATCAAATTCTCTTTCAATTCTTTCAGTAATGATTTCAAGATGTAAAAGTCCAAGAAAACCACACCTAAAACCAAATCCTAATGCTGAAGAAACTTCTGGAGCAAATTGCAAACTTGCATCATTTAGCTTTAACTTTTCTAAGGCATCTTTTAAATCATTATACTTTGCACCATCAACAGTAAAAATCCCACAAAAAACAACAGGTTGAACTTCTTTATAACCCTCAAGAGGTTTTTCAATTGGATTTTCTAAAGAGGTCAAAGTATCACCAACTTTAACATCAGAAATAGTCTTAATAGATGCAGCCACATAACCTACATCGCCAGCAGAAAGAGAAGTGACAGGTTTGGTGTTAGGGACAAAAACTCCGACCTCTGTTACTTCGTAGGATTTTCCAGTTTGCATCATTAAAATTTTATCTCCAACCTTAACTGAACCATCAAAAATTCTAATAAGACAAATTGCGCCTTTAAAATTATCATAATGACTATCAAAAATTAAAGCTTTTAAAGGTTTATTTTCATCTCCAATAGGAGCAGGTATTTGTTTAATTATTGCTTCAAGAACTTTATCAATATTAATACCTTCTTTAGCTGAAATACAAGGACAATTTTCTGCATCAAAGCCAATAATATCTTCAATCTCATGCTTAGTTTCTTCAACCATAGCAGATGGCAAGTCTATTTTGTTTATCACAGGTATTGTTTCTAAATTATTATCAAGTGCAAGATAGGTATTTGCGAGTGTTTGAGCTTCAACTCCCTGAGTAGCATCTACAAGAAGTAGTGCACCCTCACAAGCAGCAAGAGAACGAGAAACTTCGTAAGTAAAATCAACGTGCCCGGGAGTGTCAATTAAGTTTAATGTATATTCTTTTCCTTCAAAATCATAAATCAAACGTGTAGGAGCAAGTTTGATGGTAATCCCCTTTTCACGTTCAAGTTCCATGCTATCAAGAATTTGGCTTTGCATATCACGTTTTGAAACAGTACCGGTCAGTTCAATAAGTCTATCTGCAAGAGTACTTTTTCCATGGTCAATATGTGCAATAATGCAAAAATTTCTAATTAATTTTAAATCTTTCAATTCAGTAACCTCTAAAGCTATTTTACAACATTCAAAGCATATTTTCCAATAATTTTTCACTCTTGACAAATTTCTTTTATATAAATTTGTTTTTTTTATCTGAATTTGTTATTATAAATAAGATTAGGAGGTTTTATGGCTAAATTAATCTTTAATTATACCACTATGGGCAAATCTAAATCTATAGCAGCACCATCATGTAGAGATAAATACCTAAAGAAAGGTAAAAATGTTTTGATGATGAAATTAGAAGAAAATAACGATGAAACTTCAAAATCTCCATATGTTACATTTAAAAAAAATGCAGATTTATCTGATATCTTTTATAATGAATTAGAAAAGCAAAAAATTGATATTGTGATTGTAGATGAATGTCAATTTTGTACAAAATCTCAAATTGACCAATTAAGAGATATTTCTGAAAGTGTCCCTGTATTTTGTTTTGGCTTAAAAACTAATTTTAAAGGAGAACTTTTTGAGGGTTCAAAAAGACTTTTAGAAATATCAGACGAAATATCAGAAATTAAAAATATTTGTGATTGTGGTAAAAAAGCAATTATGAATGGAAGGTTTAAAAATGGTTTGTTAGAAATTGAGGGAGAAGAAATAGTTATTGGCGAAGAACAATATAAAGGACTCTGTTATAACTGTTTTAAAAGAGAACAAAAAAAGACAAAAGTTTACAAAAAGATATTAAAATACTTAGAAATTTTTAAAAATTTAGAAAACGCTGGAACTTGGTCAACAGATACATCACGAGATAGTTTAGTCCTTGAACGCCCTTTTGTTATTTATGACGAACAAGTAAATAGTTTTATTGAGGATTTTAAAGAGTTTGATATAAAAAATCCACAAAAGATTTTGATTATTGGTGACAATATCAAATCTCTTCAAAAAATTTCTATGAAAAATAAAGATTTTGATTATATGATGACATTGATTTCTTGCGTGCTAAGAATGGAAAAAAATAAACCAGGTATGCTAAAAACTTTAATAGAAAACGACATTATGACAAAATGGCTTAAACAAATAAAGAAAACTGTTGACCATATAGAAAATTAAAATTTTTAAAATAAAAAAAAGACAGGTAAAACCTGTTTTTTTATTTATGTTATTTAATTTTTTCCATATAAGAACCATCACGTGTATCAACACGAATTATATCGCCTATATTCACAAAAAGAGGAACATTTATTGTATAACCAGTAGATAATTTAGCAGGTTTTTTTGAAGCCTTAGATGTATCCCCTTGAATTCCTGGTTCAGTATCAACAACCTCTAATTCTACAAAAGTTGGAGGATAAACTGCAAAAGGGTTTCCTTTATACATATACATAGTTGTTGGCATATTTTCGATAATAAAATTTAATGCATCAGCAACTACATCTT
>CANQFL010000049.1 GCA_947598785.1 uncultured Clostridia bacterium | reverse complement strand
GTAAGGTTTGATTTTAGATTGGTTAGCGTTGACTTGTTGACAAAACATCTTGCAAAAATATTCAACAATGAAGGAATAAAATATGATGAGGAAAGTTTAAAAATTATTGCAAGTGCAGGAGAAGGAAGTGTGCGTGATACGCTTTCGATTGCAGATAGCATTGCTTCTTTTTGCCAAGGAGATATAACCAAAGAAAAAACATTAAGTGTTCTTGGAACAACTGATTATGAACTTATTATAAATTTCTTTGATAAATTGTTGGACAAAGATGTCGGCGCTATTCTTGAAAAAATTGATGAAATTGAAAAACAAGGGAAAAACCTTGCCGTTTTTGCAAAAGATTTATCAAAACATGCAAGAAATTTGCTTATTTGTAAATCTTGTGAAAATGCTAGTGAGATTCTAAATTTACCAGATGAAATATTTGATTTATATAAAAAACAATCTGAAAAGTTTATTGAAAAAGATTTAATCAGATATATGCAAGTTTTCTCTGGGGCAGAAAGTGAACTTAGATACACTCTTTCTGTAAGATTGCTTTTAGAAACAACGTGTTTGTCTGCTATGCTGGGTTTTGAATCAAAAAAAAACTGAAAATTGAAAAAGATGTTACTAAACTTTCTGCTAATAATGTTTGGGGAAAAATTGTTCTATATCTTAAAGAACATAAAAAAGTTGCTCTTCATGTGGCTTGTGGAGATATTACAAATGCAATATTAGAAAACAATAAACTTATTATTAGAACTTCTGATGATTTTTTAGTAGATGTACTTGAAAGTGGAAGAAAAGATATTGAAGCAGCCATTCGCTGGCAAGGTCTTGATATTAAATTTGAGATTGTTAAATTTGAAAGCGCAGAACAAAAAATAGCGAAAGATATAAAAAAATTGGAAAACTTTTTTGAAAATAAAGTTAAAATTGATGATTAAAAGGAGATTATAAATATGGCTTATGGATTTGGTGGAGGATTTGGTGGAGGAAATATGCAAGCTTTAATGCGCCAAGCTCAAAAAATGCAAGAGGAAATGAAAAAAACAAGAGAAGAAATTGATGCAACTGAATACACTTCTTCCGTTGGAGGAGGAATGGTTGAAGTTGTTATGTTGGGAAATAAAACTGTTAAATCAGTTAAAATAAAAAAAGAAGTTGTTGACCCTGATGATGTTGAAATGTTAGAAGATTTAGTTACAAGTGCTGTTAATGATTGTATTTCAAAAATTGTAACAGATGAACAAAATAGACTTCCAAATTTAGGAATGTAACTGTATGCAAGACCCTATTGAAATTTTGACAGAATATTTCCGTTCTTTACCAGGCGTTGGAAAAAAAACTGCACAACGTTATGCTTTTTATATTATTGAAAATAGTAGAGAAAAAGCAGTAAATTTTGCTAAAGCAATAGTAGATGTAAAAGATAAGGTTAAACTTTGCAAAGAATGTGGAAATTATACCTCTTCAGAAGTTTGCTCTATCTGTCAAACGAGAAATAAAAAAGTTATATGTGTAGTTCAAGAGCCAAAAGATATTATTGCTATGGAAAAAATAAAAAGTTTTGATGGTGTTTATCATGTTCTTTTTGGTTGTATTAAACCTCTTGAAAATAAAGGCCCTAATGATATAAAAATTAAAGAACTTTTAGATAGAGTAAATAAAAATGATGTTCAAGAAGTCATAATGGCAACCAATCCAGATGTGGAGGGAGAAGCAACGGCAATGTATATTGCAAAATTATTAAAACCTCTTGGAGTTAAAGTAACGCGTTTGGCTCAAGGAATCACTATTGGTAGTGATATCGAATTTGTTGATGAAGTTACTTTGGAAAAAGCATTACGTTCACGACAAGAAATTTGACATAGATATGTTTTGACATTTAATTAAGAGCAAATTATATTTGCTTTTTTTTTTATTTTATGATAGACTGAAAAATGTGAGGAATATATGAATATTAAACAAGAAATCCTAGATATTTTAATTTCTGCATCAGAAGATTTAAACACTGAAAAACTTTCAGTTGTTTTTTCAAATCGACCTGAATTATGCGATTATCAATCAAACTTTGCTATGCTTATTTCAAAAGAATTAGGAGAAAAACCTATTGAAATTGCAGAAAAAATAATAAAAAATATACAAAAAAATCAAAAAAAAGCACAAAAATTTCAATTTTCTGCTGTTTTACCTGGTTTTATTAATATAAAAATTTGTGATAATGCTTTATCTGAATTTTGTAATGATTTAATTCATGATGAAAATTTAGGTATTGAAAAAGTTGCTAAACCAAGAAAAGTTTTTTTTGATTATGGTGGTGCTAATGTTGCAAAAGAACTTCATGTTGGACATTTAAGGTCTCCTATAGTTGGAGAAGCATTGAAACGTTTACATTACATAATGGGAGATGTTGTATATTCAGATATGCACTTGGGTGATTTTGGCTTGCAGATGGGGCTTACAGTTTTACAACTCAAGATAGACGGTTATTTAGATAAATTTTTTGAAAAAAATGCTGATGTTTCTAAAATAAGTTTAGATAATGTAACTTTAGATACTTTAAATGACGAATATCCTAAAGCCTCAAAACGCAAGGATATTGATGAAGATTTTAAAAAACAAGCAGATGAATATACTCTTTTTATTCAACAAAAAATAGAACCTTATTACACTATTTATAAAAAAATTAGAGATTTATCTGTTGAAGAGATTATTAAAAATTATAACTTATTAAATTGTGGATTTGATTTTTGTTATGGTGAAAGTGATGCAAGTCCTTTTATTGATAAAACGGTACAAATCTTTTTAGATAAGAAATTAGCTCATGAAAGCGATGGCGCTCTTGTTGTTGATGTTGCTCGTGAGGGAGAACATATACCTATCCCTAAAAAAAGTGAAGATGAACCTCAAAGGTATAAAAATCCTATGCCTCCTGCAATCTTGAAAAAATATAATGGTGGAGATTTGTATGCTACAACAGATATCGCAACAATAATGATGAGAAATAAAGATTTTTCTCCTGATGAAATTATTTATGTAACTGATAATAGGCAAAGCCTTCATTTTGAACAAGTTTTTCGATGTTCAAAACTTGCTGGAATAAGCCCTGAAAAACAAAAATTAACTCATGTTCCTTTTGGTACTATGAATGGAAAAGATGGAAGACCTTTTAAAACTCGTTCTGGTGGGGTCGTTCGTCTAAAAGAAGTTGTTGGAATGCTTATCCAAAGTGCTGAAAAAAAACTTTCAGATAATGGAATTGTTGGCGATAAAGAACTTGCAAGAAGAATTGGTGTTGGAGCAATGAAGTTTGGTGACCTTTCAAATTCAGTTGCTAAAGATTACTGTTTTGATATTGATAAGTTTTTAGCTTTTGATGGGAAAACTGGCCCTTATATTCAATACACAATCGCTAGAATAAATTCAATTCTTTCTAAAGTTGATTTTAAATATGGTGATGTTATTATTGAAGAAAATGAGGAGAGAGATATTGTAATCAATATTTTAAAACTAAATTCTGCTTACCAAATTTCTTATGATAATTATTCATTAAATTCTTTGTGTCTTGCAACTTTTGATTTGGCAAGTGCTTTTTCAACACTTTATAACAATCATAAAATTATAACAGAAAAAAATATAAAGAAAAGAGATAGTCTATTAGGACTTTGTGTGATAGTAAAAAAATGTTTAGAAAAAGCTTTATGGACACTTGGAATTGATAGTGTTGATAAAATGTAGATTAGTAAAAAAACAAAATAAAATATAGGAAAAATATTTTAAAAATTTTTAAAAAAGGTCTTTACAAACAGAAAAATTTGTGCTATGATATGGGCATAAAAATAGAAATTCACACGGAGGTGTTTAATATGGCAGAAATAGAATTAGATGACAGAAAAATTTTAGTTAAAGATTTGAAAGGAATGTTTGGAAAAATTCATGGCGATGAAATGATTATTATAGGTGAAAAAGGTACAATGATTAGACAAGAATTTAAAACAAATATTACTCGTGAAGAAGCTCGCAGTATTCTTGGACTAGATAGAAAAGATAAGTCAGTTAGTGATTCTACTGAAAAACCATTGTACACTCGTGAAGAAGCACATCGTATTCTTTTTGGAGATAGAGAAGATAATTCAAACGAAAATTCCACAGAAAGACAATTTTAATAAAATTTGAAAAATATCGCACTTTTGTGATATTTTTTTTAATTTTATTTTGTTTTTTTTAGTTTATGTGTTAAACTAGTTACATAATTTGGAGTTGTTATGAAAAAAAATAAAATTCAATTTATGTATCCTGCTATTTTTATGAAAGACGAAGATGAAAATTATCAAGTTATTTTCCCTGACTTAAATATTTATACCACTGGAGAAAATATGACTGATGCATTTATTGCTGCTCAAAATTTATTAAAAACCTTTTTTACGTATGTTCTAAAATATGAAACAGAATTTAATAAACCTACTAAAGTTGATTCTCTTATTCCTAAATGTAAACAAAATGAAATTGTTATGATTGTTACTGCTGAAATTGAAGTTGAAGCTGAATAAAAAAATATAAACAACTTTCAATAAATGCTTGACTTATCAAATTTTATATGCTATATTATGACTAACACTTCTTGAAAAAGGGTGTTAGTTTTTTTGTTAGGAGAAAGATTATGGCAGCACCAAAACGCAAAATCATTTCTTTAGAATGTACAGAATGTGGAGAAAGAAACTATTCAACTGAAAAAAACACATCTGCAAATCCTGAAAGAATTGAAATTATCAAATTCTGCTCTAAATGTGGAAAAAGAACAAAACATAAAGAAACAAAGTAATTTAATTGGGCTCTTGTCCCTTGGAGGAAATTATGTCTAAAAAGCAGAAAAAAATTGATGCTAATTTAACTGATACGAATCAAAATAAACAAGACCAAATTACTCAAGGTAATGTTTCAGTTGATAGCAAAAAAAATGACAAGTCTAAAGATAAAAAACAAGATAAAAAACAAGATAAAAAGAAAAATAAAAAAGAAAGCAATGGTGGTATTGTAAAAAAGACTAAAGAAACAGTTTCTGAACTAAAAAAGGTTACTTGGCCTACTTTTGGAGAAGTTGTTAAAAAGACTGGCATTGTTATTGCTTTTGTCATTATTTTTGGACTTTTCCTTTTTGGCGTTAACACACTCCTTGGTTGGCTTGCAAACCTTTTGATTACTTTGCCACAATAAGTGTTTATAAGGAGATTTAATTATGGAACATTCAACAGAACCAAAATGGTATGTCCTTCATACATTTTCTGGTTATGAAAATGTAGCGAAAGAAAATCTTGAAACTGTTGTAGAAAAATTTAATTTACAGGACAGAATTTTCGATATCGTTATCCCTGAAGAAGATGTTATAGAAGAAAAAAATGGTAAGAAAAAACTTGTTACTAGAAAAAGTATGCCATGCTATCTTTTAGTTAAGATGATTTATGGTGATGACCTTTGGCATAATGTAACAAGAACTCGTGGTATTACAGGTTTTGTTGGTCCTAAAGGAAGACCATTAGCTCTTACAGATGAAGAAGTTATGAAAATGCGACTTGAAAAAATCAAAGTTGAAACAGATATTGCTGTCGGTGACCGTGTTGAAATTATTGATGGACCTCTTGACAAAATGATTGGAACTGTTGTTTCCGTTAATCCAGAAGCAGGAATTTTGACAGTTACTGTAGAAATGTTTGGAAGAGAAAATAATGTTGAACTTTCTTTTGAACAAGTCCATAAAATTCAACAATAAAGTTTATATTTTTTGAAAATACAAATTTTCAATTAAAATATTGTCCGTTATGACATTAAACTGACAAAAATTTGTGGGAGGACTAATTGCCTAGTCCAATTCACCACACGGGAGGTATTAAAATGGCAAAAAAAGTTAAAGCAGTTGTTAAATTGCAACTTGAAGCTGGCAAAGCCACACCTGGACCACCAGTTGGTTCTTCTCTTGGACCTCATGGTATCAATATTGCAGGCTTTGTAAAAGAATTTAATGACAAAACAGCTTCTCAGGCAGGGTTTATCATTCCTGTTGTTATCACTATCTATGAAGATAGAAGTTTTACATTTGAGATGAAAACTCCTCCAGCAGCAGTACTTATTAAAAAGGCTATTGGTCTTGAAAAAGGCTCTGCTAAACCAAACAAAACAAAAGTCGGAAAAATCACTAAAGAACAAATCAGAAAAATTGCTGAACAAAAATTACCTGATTTGAATGCAGAAAGCATTGAAAGTGCAATGTCTATGATTGCTGGCGCAGCAAGGTCAATGGGCGTTGAAGTGGTTGACTAAGGAGGGTGCTATGAATAATAAAAGAATGGTAAAAAATCTCGAAAGTTTTGACAAATCAGCATCTTATGATGTATCAACTGCAATTGAAAATGTACTTAAAACTGCTAATGCAAAATTTGATGAAAGTATTGAACTTCACGTTCGTTTAGGTGTTGATGGTAGAAATGCTGACCAACAAGTTCGTGGAGTTGTTGTTCTTCCAAATGGAACAGGAAAGACTGTAAGAGTTTTGGTTATTGCTCGTGGAGATAAAGCAGATGAAGCAACAAAAGCTGGTGCAGATTTTGTTGGGGGAGAAGAAATTGTTGCAAAAATTAGTGGAGGTTGGTTAGATTTTGACGTCTGCATTACTACTCCAGATATGATGGGAGTTGTTGGACGTATAGCAAGAGTTTTAGGACCTAAAGGTTTAATGCCAAATCCAAAAAGTGGAACAGTAACAATGGATGTTACAAAGGCTATCAAAGATGTAAAAGCTGGAAAAGTTGAATATAGATTAGATAAAACTAATAATGTCCATGTTATTATCGGAAAGAAAAGTTTTGGTAAAGAAAAATTAGTTGAAAATTTCAACACTCTTATGGATGCACTTGTAAGAGCAAAACCTGCTGCTGCAAAAGGACAGTATATAAAGAGTGTGACTTTAGCTTCAACTATGGGCCCTGGCGTTAAAGTGACATACAACATCTAATTTTGATAAGATGGGTATTTTTAATGCTCATCTTGTCTTTTAATTGCAAAGTTTTATTCCTTTAAAACCGAGCAAAACTACATAAATCGTTTTTTCGACAATAAAAGTGGTTTTATTTTTGCATAATCGCAAATAACATTTGCAAAATATTTTTAAATTTCGCTTGGCAATAGTCTTATTTTATTTGACTTGTAAGCAAATTTAAGATAAAATAGTTCTGTTTATATGATAAATAGACTAACAAGGAGATTTTACAATATGAAAACTGGAAAAAATGTCTTTTTTAGAGGTATAGTTTTGGCATTAGCATTGGCTCTTACAGTGCTTTGCTTTCCTATTGATGCAATCAATG
Source organism: uncultured Clostridia bacterium (assembly GCA_947598785.1). Lineage (GTDB taxonomy): Bacteria > Bacillota > Clostridia > Christensenellales > UBA1242 > Caccovivens. The sequence goes on along the minus strand of CANQFL010000049.1, from coordinate 1,015 downwards.
TTTTTGCATTAGAAAATGGAAAAGTTGACTATAATCAAATCACAATTGGAACAGATCCAAAAGAAGATGGAACAAGGACTGAAATTAAAACTTCAGTGACAAAAGGAGAAACATACAACATTCCTTATGCCTATATTGGAGGTTCTTCAAATGATTATAAAATTGGAGCTGTAGGAAATTCTGGTGGCACAAAAATCAATGCAGATTCATCTGATGAAGTTACTGTTACAAAAAGTGCTGTTGAAGTTTTTTATAGTTCAAAAGATATCACAAAAGATGTAAATGTAACTTCAGGCGATGATTATTATGGAACTTTTACTGCATCTCAGGAAGGCACTTACACAATAAGGTATTCATATACTTATACTTTAGGCAAAAAAAGTTATACTAATAGTTATGATTTAAAAGTAATAAGTCAACTTTCAGAAGCTTCATTTAATTTCAAAGAAAATGATGAATATTTCATTCCAAGCATCATAGATTTGAAGCAAATTGAAAAGATTGATAAAGATGGAGAAAAAACCTATAAAGATTTCTTATATCTTCCAAAACCAGAAGTTATCGATGCAAATGGAGAAAATGCTGAAGTACCTGAAGAAAATTATGTAACATCTCTTCCAGATGGCTATAAAAAAGGAAAGTATGTTTTAATTTCTGCCAATGGTGGTGTTGAAGGTGGAAAAGTTGATGTAGAAAGTAAAACCTTGGATGGAGGCAAAAAAGTATTCTATATTTCAGGTGATACTATATATAAAAAAGGTGCTTATAACTATTCAATAAGATATTCTTATTATGAAAATGGCGAATTTATTGCAACAACAACAAAATCAACTAGAATTTATAATGAAGATGCTCCATATTATGAAAATTATTCTTTGAAATATGATCTAAGTCCATCTTGGGACACAATAAGAAATAATGGGAAAATTGGTGCTGACATTGAGATTCCAACAGCTATTGGTGTCACAACTAATAATGCAGGTGAAAATCAATCAGTTGATGTAAGATACACTGT
>CANQFL010000048.1 GCA_947598785.1 uncultured Clostridia bacterium | reverse complement strand
TTATCATTTTTTTGCACTAATCCGTCATTTTGCATTTTTAATATTGTCCGACTTGTGTGCGCTTTATTGCAACCAATCAAAGAAGATAATTCTTGTTGCGATTTGATTTCTTTTTTATTTAATACTTCGGCAAAAATCGCATAAGAACAAGCAAGAGAGTTGTCTTTTGTCTTTGATTTTATGTATTTTGTATATATTTTTTTTATGTGTAATAATTTGTTTATGTCAAGCAATTCGTTCTCCATTTTTTCTCCTTTGTTGACTAATCAACTAGATTATATCACATTTGTATCAACTAGTCAACAATATTAAAAACAAAAAAAGGTTTGATTTCATATTTTTATTGTGATATAATGATTAAACCAAGGGGAGAATATGGCAGAAATTTTTGTAAAAAGTTTGTTAGAAGCTGTCATTGACACACTTAAAGTTGTGCCAATACTTTTTCTTGCATACATTTTAGTTTCATATTTTTCTCATGACCATAGTCACAAATTTAGCAAATTTTTAGCAAGAAAAAATAAAGCAAATGTTTTCTTTGCTTCTTGCTTGGGGTGTATTCCTCAATGTGGGTTTTCTTCAGTTATTGCAGATTTGTATTCTGAAAGAAAAGTCACACTTGGAACTTTGGTTGCCGTTTGTATTGCAACATCTGATGAAGCAATCCCTATTATGTTGACAAATACTGATAAAATTGTTGATATGCTGATTTTGATTGCTTTTAAATTGGCTCTTGCAATTTTTTGGGGATACCTAATTGAAATTATTTGCTCATTTTTTAAAAAGAAAAAAGTTAAAGAAAATATAAATAACAAAGAAATTACAGACCATTTCCATCATCATGAATGTGGACATATCCACACTGATGAGTGTGACGAAAATTGCGAACATTCACATGGGGATTGTTGTGTAAATAATGTTTTTATAGATGCTGTAATTCATACCTTTAATATTTTAATTTATATCTTTCTTGCTACATTTGTTATTAATCTAATCGTAAATGCTTGTGGAACACAAGCTCTTGAAAATATTTTGAGCACAAATGTGTATCTTCAAATTGTTTTAGCCAGCCTTATTGGACTTATTCCAAATTGTGCTTCTTCTGTGCTGTTAGTCGAACTTTATGTGATTTACGGCACATTATCTTTTCCTGCTTTAGTTGCTGGTTTAACAGCAGGTGCTGGGGTGGGTCTTATAATTCTATTTTCAAAAAATAAAAAACACCTATTTGAAAATCTAGGTATTTTATTACTTTTATATGTGATTGGTGTGATTTCTGGTATGGCTTTGATACCTTTAATTTAAGTTTTTATTAGCCATTTAAACCATTGGCTTGTCTTTCCATATTTTCAACTACAATGTCTTGTATATCACCAAGTGTGTCGCAATATTCTAACACTTTCCAAGGAGTATTTGTGTGAAAATGAAGTCTTAACATTTCGTCATCTCCAACAACTAATAAACAATCTCCTTCGATATTTTTTGTGATGTATTCCCTTACTTTTTCATCACTTAAGTTTTTCCCTTCAACTAAAAGTTGTGTATCAAATTTATATTCAATCATTTTTCTTCTCCTTTGTTAATTTTGATTATAAAAATCAAATGCTTTCATAATTTCTTCTAAATCTTGTGTTGGATTTAATGCTTCTTCAAAACTGAAACCACTTTCACTTATTGGATAGTCTTTTATTGTCTTTGGCTTTGTGGCTATATGAATTTCTTTAGGTGGGTCTTGTACTTTTTTGTAATCCTGCATTTTATTTAACAACATTCTCATGCTGTCATTTTCAGAATATATTGGGCGAGTTATGTCAGATAATTTGTCTATATTTTCTTTGTAACTTTGTATCATGAGAGTGAATTCTGAAAGAATATCTTCAAAGTTTTGGTCACGTCTAAGTTGTGGAAATCTTGAATTAAGCTCTTTTATTAAAATTTCAATTTTGTCCATTATGAGTTTATTAAAATTCTTTGAACCTTCTTCTTCAAATTTTTTAGCTTTCTCTATCACTGAAAGAGCATTTAAAATGTTCTTTTCTTTTTTTTCAATCTCAATACGTTCGTTCTTTATATCTAAAAATCTTTTCTCACAATCCAAAACTTTTAGCTTTTCTTCCATAAGTTTTGCTTCATAAGAAGTTTTCATTCTTTGAATAAAACTATCGACTTCAGAACGATTGTATCCATTATATTCTTCTGAAAACATATTTATCTCCATTTTATGTTAAATAAAATCTCCAATATTAATAATAGCAAAAAAGGAATGATAAAAGCAATAAAAATGGGGGTAGAAATTAAATTTTTTGTCAAAAGAATGCTATATATGCTGAAATACAAAATACAAAAGGTGATTATTAAGTGAAATTTTTGTTTACAAAAAATGTAAGTAATGATTGACGCTATTATAAAACATAAAGCTATATAATATCCTGCAAAATTTGATGTGTTTGTGTAAATGAAAATAAAACCTGCCGTTCCGATGCTGGTTGTTAAAGTCCCTATATATAAACTGCTGTCAAGTTTAAACATGAGGCTTTTTATTATTTCAAACGTACCTAAAAAAAGGCAAAAACCAAAAAACCATAATATCGGATTTTTAAGTAAAAAAATACAAATAAAGAGAAAAGCGAGAAATGCCCATGAAAATAAGAGAGCACTTACTTTCAAAATTAATGTTTTTTTAATTCCTAAAAAATTCCCATTCATATTTTAATTATTAACAAAATATGAAATTTTACACATTTATAAATCAGATTTTATTATTTCTATTATTTTTTCTGTAACATCTTTCTTCTTTCTGTTTTTTAAAACTAAGAATAAGATTAAACCTATTCCACAGACAATAAAAACGCCAGATAATAGTTGTGAAATACGCACTGTTCCTAAATATAGGCTATCTGTTCTTAAACCCTCTATAATTGCTCTTCCTATTCCATAAAATATAAGGTATGAAGCTGCGATAATGCCATTTTCTTTAAAGTTAATTTTATACAACATTAATGTGAGCGCTATGAATGATAAAAAGTTCCATAAACTTTCATAAAAAAATGTCGCTTGATGCCATTCATTTAAATTATTTTTTTCTATATATACTGCAAATGGAAACCATTGCCATGCTGGGTCAGTAATCAAATTCCCGTAAGCTTCTTGATTGAAAAAGTTTCCCCATCTTCCTAATGCTTGACTTGCTAATAGGGCAGGGGTTATTGCATCTGCAAGTGCAAGAAAATTTTTTTTGTGTATTACACAATATAAAACAACTCCTAATGCTCCACCAATAAGTCCACCATAAAATGCTAGCCCTCCTTCCCAAATTTTGAAAATATCAACAAAATTTTTATAGTGGTCAAGACTAAAAAGTACATAATATATTCTTGCACCAATTATTGCAAGAGGAATTACATAACAGGCGAGTGTGACTATGTTTTCTGTTTTAAAGCCTCTTTTTTTTGCAAACTGTATTGTTAAAAGAACACCTAAAAGATATGATAAGGCACTTGTTATACCATAAAAATAAATTTTTTGTCCAAATATAGTAAATCCGTTTGGAATGTCTAATATTGTTCCCATCATTTACTCCAATTTTATGTTAGTATAAATCACTTTAAAACTAAAAGTCAAATAAAAAAACGCAAAGATTTGCGTTTTATAATTCAATTTTTTTAGAAACTTTATATACTGAAGATATATACATTTGGTCAAATAAATCACAATCATCAAATGTGGAGAACAAAGTGGTATGTTTTTCATTTTCACCAGCTTTCGCTAATTGTACAAGTTTTTTAATCATTTCAACTGCCATTTCAGTATGTCCCATTAATGCTTTTGTATTATTTTTGAATACAAAATCTATAGAATTGGCAATTGTAGTAATATCTTGAACAAAAATTGCTATATTTTTTCCTAATTCTTGTAACTTTTGAATGTGTCCAATAAAAGTCGTTAATGTTTCAAAATATTTAAAAGGATTATCTTCATATTTAATCACAAATAAATTATTAAAATCAAGTTGGTTATATATATAATTTTCTTCAAACATTACATTTGAAATGAGGGCGAGTGTTAATATATTTTCTTGTTTTAATTTTGACAATAAAGGTTTGATGTTTGCATCTATCAAATTTCCTTTAATTAAATATTTTTTACCTAATACAATGTCAAATTTTGAATCTAATTTTTTTGTTGGTAATGTCAAAACATATTCATCTTTACTTTCTTTATATAAGTCTATATCTTGGTAATTGATGGTTGATACTTTTTCTAAGATATAATCCTTTTCGCTATTCATTATTATTGCTGAACCTGTTATATAATCAAATGGCTTTATACGATTTTCTGTTTCTTTTTTTATCAAAACATTTTTGCCATCAAACTGATTTATTAAGTATAAATCCTTATCATTATTTTGAAGCACAACACCTTTTATTTCAATTGGTAAAAGACGCTTTTTTAAAATATCTTGTTCTGCTTGTCTAAAAACAACTGTTTTTGGTTGGATTCCACTTCTTTGTTGGTTTGTTTTTAAAGTATAATCTTTTCCAGTTATTTGTGATAATTCAGCTAAGATTCCTTCAATATTTGATAATTCTTTATATGGTCTGCCTTGCCTTAATGGTATAGGTTTTAAATCTTCTCCTGAAATAATTTTATTCATCACTATTTCAATATGGTCTGCTCGCTTTAATGTTGTAGGTGAATTATCACCAAAAACTCTAGCAAGGGCTCTTAATTCATATATTCCTAAACTTTCTATAAGAGAAAGGCAATTTTGTTGAGTTTTTGTTAAATTTTTAAATTCAAAAGCAGTTTTTTTAGACATTTTACAAGCTCCTTTTTATCTTTTTTATTACTGAATTTAAGATTTCTAATCTAGTATAACATATTTCGACTTGAGATATCAAACATTTTAACAAATTTGTAAAAATTTGAAATTATTTTTAATTTTGTGTAAAATATTAATCTATTTGTCGCTTTTTATAAAAATTGTTTTTATTTTTTTTAATTTTGTTGTATCATATTTCTATGAAAAATTTTGATATTATCATAATTGGTGGTGGTGTGGCTGGCATGTCAGCTGCCATTTATGCAAAAAGACGTGGTAAAAAAGTTGTTATAATTGAAAAATACACCCTTGGGGGACAAGCTCTTTCAATTCAAAAAATTGAAAACTTTCCTTCACAATCTAGCATTGATGGTTTATCTCTTATTCAAATGTTTTCCAATCAAGTTTTAAACCTTGGAATTGATATAATTTTAGATGATGTGGTAAAAACAGAGCTCAAAAGTGAAGTTAAAAAAATTTTTGGTAAAAAAGACGTCTATCAAGCAAAAAGCATTATTATTGCAACTGGATTATCCTATATTGATTTAGGTATAAATGAATATGATTTTTTAGGACAAGGTGTCAGTTTTTGTGCCGTTTGTGATGCTAACTTTTTTAAAAATCAGGACGTTTTTGTCGCAAGTAGAGCCGGAAGTGGTATTTTAGGTGCTAAGACTTTAGCTGAAGTTTGCAAGTCTGTAACTATTTTGGATAGTCAAGATTTATCTATTTTTCAAAAAGCTAATAAGGATTCTAAAATTAGTGTTATTTCAAATTCAAAAGTTAAAAAACTTATTGGAAAAGGTAAATTACAAAAAATTCAATTAGAAATTGATGGAGCATTAAAAATGTTTAATGCCAATGCTTTATTTATTGAATTAGGTAAAAAACCTTATACTGATATTTTTGATGTTAATAAAGACGAAAATGGCTTTATTATTACTGATGAAACCATGAAAACTAATGTCAATGGTGTATTTGCTATAGGAGATGTACGTTCTAAAATGTTAAAACAAATTATTACTGCTTGCAGTGATGGGGCTATTGCAGGACAAAATGCTTAATTTTATCACAAAACTAATTTTATGTTCATATAATTGACTATGGAAAAAGAAAAGAAACCTAATTACAAAATCATTTGTGTGAAAGCTCCAAAATGGTCAACTCCATTTCTTAAAATGTTTTATAAAAAGGATTTAAAAGAAAAAGATTAAATTTTTTCATATTGACAATAATTTGTCTATGAAGAAAAAAGAATTTATCATTAAAGTTAAAAATACTATATTAAATCGAGTAAGATTTCATGCTCCGATTTGTTATGATGATAACATTGATAAGAGAACTTTGTTTGATGCCGGAATAGACATTAATTTACCTATTTTTAAATATGATAAAGTTCTTACAAAACCAATTCTTAAGGCTTTTATTCTTGCACAAAAAGAAGAAAAGTTTAACCTTGTATTAACAAAAGATAATTTGGACAAATTTAAAAATTTAAGCAATTTATCAAATTTGATAATTTATGATAAAACGACCACTTCTAAATCTGTTTTGGAAATGATAAATAAATTAAACATAAATTATTTTTCATCATCAAATTACAACCTTTCTTATAAAGATAAATTTTTTAAAGTTCAGGGGGAAATTTTAAATCCTCACTATGATGAATTTTGTTTAAAAGACGTTTCAGTTTTTGACGATATATATACTCAATACAATGAATTTGAACTGAATGGCGTAAATTTTTATGTTAAAGTTCAAAATAAGGGAAATGTAGAAAAAAAAGTTGTTTTAGAATTAAACATACCTTTAAACAAGGGGTATTATTTATTTAAACGTAACACCAAAAATATTTTGATAGAAAACTTATTCACTAAAGAAAAAAAATTTCTTAATTTCATATGCAGAAATAAACAATTTTCTTTTTCTAATGTTGATGGTCTAGAAAATTCTGTTTTTTCTTGTATAAATTGCAAAATTACTTTATTGTTAAAGCCTCAAGATGAGAGTTTTGTGTTTTTTAATTTTGGTACACAAAAATTTTCTTTTAAAGGAGAAAATGATATTAAGGCATTTATGTCTTATTCTAGAATAAAGTGTTGTGAAATTTTTAATGTTCAGGTAAAAAGCAAAAATCCTAAATTTGACTTTTTTTTTAATAAAACTTTACCTCAAAAAATTTGGATAAATTGGCTAAATGGCGAAAAAGATGTTGATTTAGAGAAAAAATATGTTTCTCTTAAACATCTTTTTGTAAAAGGTGATAACAATTTTTCTTTGGTCAATTTTAAAGAATTAGGTCTTAAAGAACTTGGAATCTTTAACGGGGAATACTATAAAAGAATTTTGATTATTCAAAGTAATGAAAAATTCTTAAGAATAGGAAAAACTTTTTTTTATAATATAAACGGGCTTTCTAAGAATACGTTAAAAAATAGAGAACCAATAACTGTTTGTTTTGGTTCATAGCTATTTTAAATTAATTCTTATTTTGTTTTGAATATGTTTTGTTATTTGATATAATTATTAATAAATTATTATAGTGTCATTGAATTTATATTGGCAAAGGAGATTGATTCTAAATGGATAATTTATTTGAAAATTTACATAATGACAGAAAACCTTTAGCTGAAAGGGTGCGACCTAAAGCATTAGATGATATTGTAGGTCAAAAACATATTCTTGGCAAAGGTAAATTGCTTAGAAGACTTATAGAGGCTCACAGAGTGCCTAGTGTGATTTTTTATGGTCCTCCTGGAACAGGAAAAACTACGCTAGCAAGAGTTATTGCTGATACTAGTAATTCCAATTTTGTCAAACTTAATGCCATTTCAACAGGTGTTGCAGAAGTTAAAGAAGTTATGGAAAAGGCAAAATCAGAATTTGAGTTATATGGTAAAAAAACTTATCTTTTGCTTGACGAGTGCCATAGATGGACAAAAGCTCAAAGCGATAGTTTGCTTGCCTCACTTGAAAATGGTTACATTGTTTTTGTTGGTTGTACAACAGAAAATCCAAGTTATAGCATGACTAGGCAGATAGTTTCTAGGTGTAGTGTATTTGAATTTAAACCACTTGATATTAACGATATTATTTTAGTGTTGAAAAGAGCATTAATTAATGACGAGGAATTAAAGTTACTGAATGTAAAAGTTGATGATGATGCTTTGCGCTATTTTGCTACAGCAAGTGGTGGAGATGTTAGGAGTGCATTAAATGGTCTTGAAATTGGTGCTATAACAACTCCTAGAAGCAAAAAGGGTGAGATTGTTATAACAAAAGAGATTGCTTCTGAATGTTTGCAGAGAAAGGCTTTGAGTCTTAATGATGATGTTTATTATCATATTTTAAGTGCCTATTGCAAAAGTTTGCGTGGTAGTGATGCCACTGCAGCATTGTATTATGCAAATAGACTGATTGAGGCAGGCGTAGAACCACAAATATTAGCTAGACGATTGATTGCACATAGTTCTGAAGATGTTGGCTTATCAGCTCCAAATGCTCTTGTTCAAGCTTGTTGTGCTTTGTATGCTCTTGACCATTTGGGTATGCCAGAAGGTAATTTGGCACTTACACAAGCAATAATTTATGTATGTGAAAGTCCAAAAGATAATAGGGTCGTTATTGCAAAGGAAATGGCTGAAGATGACGCGCGCAACCATCCAGATGATAGAGTTCCTGATTATCTTAAAAATCACACTGAGGCAAGCAAAAAATATAAATATCCACACGACTATGGCGGTTATGTTGAACAACAGTATCTGCCCGATAGTTTAAAGGATAGGTGC
>CANQFL010000047.1 GCA_947598785.1 uncultured Clostridia bacterium | reverse complement strand
CAACTCAAAAAGATATGAGCCTTGTCACCGAGTGCCTCCGCCCGTTGTTGTAAAAAAATAACAATTTTTTTAATTGCTATTGTTGATTTTCTCCAACCTGTGGGCGAGTTGATATAATGTTTCTTTTGAAGAAACATTTATGTTTAAATCTTTAAGTGCTTGCAAAACTATCTGCTTTTTTGAAGGGTTGCTTTTGTTTGGAACTTCCAAATTTGTATTTTGTTCAAAAATGCTTAGAGTTCCTTTTTCATTAGTCATTGTATAATATTCCTTGCCTGTTAGGCTAGAAGAGAATTGTGTTCCCTTAAAATGATGTCTGTTTAAAATTTCTTTTTTTATAACAGAAGTGGTCGCTTTTGAAAAAATTTGACTTTTGCTTTCTTTTGGGAAAACCACCTTTCCATCAAAGGCAGACAATAATTGCTTTGCTAGGTCAATATCAACACAAAACAATTCGCTTGTTCCTATTTGGCTTTTGCTAAAGATATTATGAATCAAATATTCTTTATCATCATAATTTTCTACCTCAATCGCAAACTGTCTTTTTAAACCTGTGATATTATTATATCCATTTTTCTCAAGCAAGCGCATTCTATTTTCAAAATCTTGTGTTTTGCCAATTTTTATCAGCCCTTCCACAGCTGTGGACATTAAATAGATTATTCCTTTTGACATATTACAACTCCTTTAGTTAATTTTCTTTGTCTATTTTATAAAATTCATAGAGGTCGTTTAAAGAAACCTTTATATTATGCTCTAACAACGCTTCATTTCGCTGTGAGAACAAATAATTGATTAGACCAATTCTTTCTCTGTCTTCGGCTTTATGAATCATTCTGTGACATCTTGGACATAGAGGAATGTAGTTCTCTACAAACTCGATTGTATCTTCAAAGTTGTATGAAAATTCTCTAGGAACTAAATGATGTATTTCTAAATAATTTTTGTGATCTTCTTTACTTGTAAAATATCTACATTGATTAATGTCGTGAAGTGCGCAATGATAATTTGATTTTTCTTTGGCAAGTTTTTTTAATACGGCTCTTACCGCTTCTAATTTTTCAACCCCTTCTTGAGAAGTAGAGTCTATTTTTTCTGTTGGTATCTTAATATTTTTCCGTATTTTATATTCTGGAATATACCTTTCTGTAAAATCGTCTTCTTCCGAAATTGCGTTTTTAAAAATTATTTTAAAAACATTTTCGTTTTCAAATATATATTTTAAAACATTGTTCTTATTTATGTGATAAATATTATCATATTCTTGCGTTAAACAGTTGTAAAATTCGCTGAAAGAGATTCCCTCTGTTTGAGATTTTCGAATTATATTCGCTATGTAAATTATTATAAATGTATCAACCAATGTTGATCTTGAGAAATTTGTGCTTTTAAATTTCCAAGCCAAAACATTGCTTTTGTTGGAATTGTTGAAAGCATCTATGGTGAGAGTTTTTAGATCTTCGCGTTCTTCGTTTGATGAAGCCTTATAAAGTTTTAAAAACTCCTTATCGCTATAAAAACTCAACAACCATACTATATCATATTTAAAAATATTCTCTAGTTTTATTTTTGCTTGTTCTTCAAGCAAAAACTTTTTCATGCTTTCTTGAAGAAAGTTTTCTGTAAATCCAGCATTGGTCCAAGAATCCATAACTAAGTATGCTTGTTTTAAGAAATATCGTGGAGTCTTTTTAAAGCTCGCATTCACTAAATAGATTAAAGTTAAAAATTTTTGTTCTTCTTTTGAAAAATTTAGCGATAACATTTTATCAAACTCTTTGCCTCGCTCCGTTAAATGGTAAACCAAATCTCCACTATCGTCCCTTTGAGAGATAAAAAGAAATGATTCAACCATGTTTACAACATATTGCTTAGCAATTTCTTGACCAGTGGTTTGATATCTTGCCCAAGTGCTTCTAGGGCGGTTTGCTAAACTTTTAAATTTATCGAAATAATAATTAAAAGCGCTAAGGTTTCGGTAATTGGTGCTGAATGCTTTAAAAACAGAGCCATCCCCGTTTTCTCCACATTTAAAGTATTTGCGATTCCAATCTTGTTGTTGACATCTTTTTTGATAATATTCTTTTATGTTCATTTACCCACCTCACAAATATATAAAAATTCTTTGTGTCCACTCAAATCAGTTTTTCCAGCGTTAAACGTTTTGTACTTTTTTTCTTTTATGAAAACTCGTCCTCTTTTTTTCAAAATAGAAAGGATTTCGTCAGGGAATAAAGTATTGTTCGAAGATGTGCTTTTTGCGTTATAGGTGTTGCTGTATGAAACAACAATAAGCCTGGCGTTTAAAGACATTATAAGATCCTCAAACAGCAAAAGCGCGCTGTTTCTTCTACAATAACCACTTTTTAACTCGTCACGTTTAAATTTCATTGAGTTTCCATCAAATTCTGTTGGCTTATTCCATCTAGCAAGATTTTCTAAAACATGATAAAAATTTATATATTGTCTTGCATTGTAAGGAGGGTCTATATATGCTATGTCGCATTTTATTTTTTTTGCGATAACATTTGCATCCTCATTGTAAATTTTAGTCGGGATAATATTTGTGTTAATATCTAATGAATCCAATTTAACTCCTTTGTCAACAGGAGGAGTGGTCAAAAAAGATTCAAAATGTCCAACTGTGTTTGCAATTTTATCTGTGGCATACATTAAGGAGGTTATAAGATAGCAATATTCTCTTGCTGATAGAATTTTTTTCTTATTTTCTATATCGTCTCTTATAAAGCCAATTTTTTTCGAGTCGTTTATTGAGAAATATTTCCCAGAATAAATCTTTGAGAAATAATTCTCAGGCAACGAAAGCGGATCGATGTCGTTATATTGTTTTAACAAGCAAAACATCTTCTTTTCATCTATTTTCCCTTTGCCTAAAAAGGCTTTGTATGCAATCATATTTGAAAAAAGCGAATCGTTAACAATGGTTTTGTAACCTTTTTCTGCAAAATAAGAAGCAACAATTCCCGTTCCTGAGAAAACATCAAAAAAAGAGTTGGAATTATCATAGCCAAGTTTTTTTATTGGATTGTAGATAAATGATAAAAGCCTAGACTTGTTCCCTATGTATCTTCTGTTATTAATTTTCATTTTTTCTCTTCCATGTTACAATTATTTCGTCTTCTTTGAATTCCCTGTTTTTTTTATTGTAACTTGCGCAACTATATGAGTAATGCATATGATAGATATCTATCTTCTCTTTATTTTTTTCAGTCCAATAATATAACGGTTCGTTCATTTTATTTTTCTTTTGCAAAACATTAGAGAGGACAAATTTTTTATTGTTTTGTATCAAATTATCCATTAAATTGAGAAGCTTATGCTCTGATTCATTGCTCCATTTGTTAGACTCGTTATATGTGGCGTTCGTGATTAAGTATGGGGGGTCAAGGTAAATAAAATCTGCTTTATTTAAGATTTTTAAAACTTTGTCTGAATTAAAATCGGCACAAATATAGTGAGCATTGATCGTTTTAATCTTTTCTAAATATGTTTTAAGCTTTATTACATTTGTTTTATTAAAATCTGTTTTGCCAACGGGGAGGTTAAATTCTCCTTTTGAATTAAATCTTAAATCGTTATTAAACCCATACAGCAAAAGTATATAAAGTTTTAAAAAGGCCTCTTTGCTTGTTTTGTTTTTTAATTGATTGTAATTATCTCTTAATTTGTAAAAACCCGATTTATTATATTCCTTTAATCCATTATTAAAATTTTTGTCAAGAATGCGTTCTTTGTAATATTTAAATCCGTTTTTAAAAGAGTTGGACAGACCAAATTCTGAAATTATCTCTTGTAATTCAATAAGTAATTCGTCAAAATGCTGTGTTTGAAAAAATTTTAGCAAGCCAATAACATTTATGTCGTTATCAATAAAATAAACTTCTTTGCAGTTGGTGTTAAGGCCTACTGTTGCTCCGCCACAAAAAAGGTCAACCATCACGTTTATTTTTTCAGGAAAAAATGGCTGTATTTGTTCCAGTAGTCTAAATTTGTTCCCTGTGTAATTTAAAGGGGTTTTTACAAAACAGTGCACTAATTGTCTCCTTTTTTGTGGTCAGAAAAATTTTTCAAGACTTTAATAACGCATTTGTTAAAGGTCAATTTGTTATGAGTGCTTTATGCTATTATTGTACCTATTTTTCTAACAATATCATTATATCATATGCAGATAAAAAAACAAACAAAAAAAGAGCTCTTTGACAAAGAAACTATAAATAAATTCTTATAAAAATGTCGCCCATACATTTTTAAATTTTTAATTTTAATTAACGCATTATTGGCAAGTATTAAATGTTTGCTTTAAAACCGCTTCTGCTCCAAAGCCAAAGCGGAGTGTGAATGTCTATTGGTTGAATGTTTGTGCCGGCAAGAAGTCGTTTCCACTTTTCGCTGACAATCTCGCGAATATTGCTTTTGGACAAGTCTTCTTGATTTATTATTCCCAGCTTTACACTCGCCTGCAAAACGTGAGTGTCGGGCGCGACAGAAATTTCTTGCCGATTGAAAAATTTTTCGCTGGTGTATTGGGTCATTACATAAAGCCAATAGTTCAAAATTTTTGTGCCAGAAAGATATGGAAACTGTTTTTTGTTTTGGGTTATGTAATTTTTGATGCTTAAGATGTTGTAGCCGTTTTGCGCAAAAAGCGCTTTTACACTTCCGTCAAAATGGCTGACAAGCGTTTGGCAGAGTGTTCGCCAAATTACAGGCTGTTTGTTGGGCTGAATGGCAAGTTTGAACTTTGTCAGTTTGTCCCTTAACTGCTGTTCGCTCATTTGCAAAACTTTTTGCGGACAAAAAACACTTTGGCAATCGGCGTCTAAAAAGGTTTGCAGTGCCGACTGCCACAGCACATATGAATTTCGCTGATAGTTCAAAGCCATTGGCAGAGTGAAATACAAAAAATTCTCTTCGCTGTTTTTTGGAAGTTTTGGATTGCTGTCCTCTGGCATTTTCTCGCCACCCAACTCCCCGTTTTTGTAAAAAGCCAACAACTTTTTAACCTTTTCAATCAAATTATTCATTTTATACCCCTTAAAAAACAACACCTTAAAATTTTTTTAAAAAATTTCTCGAAAAAAAACCAAACAAGTGTTTACACTTAAAAAGTATATCACAAATGGCAAAATTTTGAAATTATTTAAGGGCATTTTTAACAATCGGGCAAGTTTGATTTGTCAAACTCTCAATTTCTGTTATAATAATTTCAGGAGGCATTATGTGCACAGCATTAACTTTTAAAACCAAAGACAATTACTTTGGGCGAAATTTGGATTATGAATTTTCTTATAACGAAACTGTAACAATCACGCCAAGGAATTATCCGTTTACATTTCGTAGCATGGGCAAAAACTTTAAGCACTACGCCATGATTGGAATGGCCTTTGTGCAGAACAACTATCCGCTTTACTATGACGCCGTAAACGAAAAGGGTTTGGGCATTGCGGGATTGAACTTTCCAAACAACGCGTTTTATCCTAAAAAGGCTCGCGGAAAGGACAATGTTGCTCCGTTTGAGTTTATTCCGTTTATTCTTTCAACTTGCAAAAGTGTAAAAGAGGCAAGAAAAGCCATTGAAAAAATGAATATATACTGCGAAAACTTCTCTGCGCAACTGCCTTGCTCGCCACTGCACTGGCTGGTTGCAGACAACAAAGAGAGCATTGTGGTTGAGCCGTTAAAAGACGGGCTAAAAATTTATGATAACCCCGTTGGTGTTTTGACGAACAATCCAACATTTGACTTTCACCTTATCAATTTAAGCAATTATATAAATGTGTCGCGGGAAGAGCCAGTAAATCGATTTGCGCAGGGCTTTGACCTTGTGCCATACAGCAGAGGCATGGGAGGAATTGGGATCCCAGGAGATCTTTCGTCCTCTTCAAGATTTGTTAAAGCGGTGTTTACAAAACTCAATTCTGTTTGTGGGCAAAGCGAACTTGAAAGTGTCAATCAGTTCTTCCATATTCTCACCGCAGTTGAACAGCAAAAGGGCTGTTGCAAAGTTGAAAAGGGCTTTGAGCACACAATATATTCCTCGTGTTGCAACGCGGATAAGGGAATTTATTATTACACCACATACAACAACCGCCAAATTGTTGGCGTGGAGATGTTTAAAGAAAATCTAAACGCGCGGGAGTTAAAATCTTATCCTCTTTTAATCCAAACAAACCTATTTATTCAAAATTGACCGCCAGATTTCCAAACTCCGCAAAAATTGTTTTAATCCGTTTTTAAAAAAAACATAAAGTTGCGAAATGAAAAAATGCGACGCAATAGCCAATTTCAAAATGGTATTTCAAAGACAACGTTTGCTTTTTTTAAATTTTTATTAAATTAATTATTCTATGTTATAATCGGTTTTGAGGAAATAAATGAAAAGATTTTTATTGTTATTATTTTGTTATTCATATTCTTCCCTTTTACAAAAACAAAAACCTAAACCAAACTTTTGCTGTTCGATTTAGGTTTTGATTGGCGGAGCGACCGCTATCCAATCCCAACACTGTTTTTGTGGGCTATAAATTTATTAAATTAATTTTCTGTATGAATGCCAAGACTTGTTAATAAATTTAATATGTTTTTCTTGGATTCTGAAGATAAAATCAAGTTCTTCGATTTGGCTTCATCATAAAACTCTTTTGCAAAAAGTAATTTGTCACCATCTTCAACATTTTGATATTTCGGCTCTACAAGGATGTTTTCAATTGTGCGGCTTTCGCACAAATCGGGTTTATGCTTAGAAAAAGAAGCCCCCGTTACAGTAAAAATTACTTTTTGTTCTTCTAAAGAAAGTTTTTTCAAATTTTTTAATTCTCTAAAACCACCATTATCATAATCTACCAATACTTTAAAAGGACAATTCCATCCAATTAAAACTGAAGCAATGTTATGTATATTATCAACCCCTGCAGAAGGGATAATGTTAACAAATTTATCTTTTTCTATATCAGCATAATACATAAAGCCTAATAAATAGTAATAATCACTAATGCCCTCTGTAATAATATTTAATTTGTCAAATTTTGGACCTATGTTATATTGACAAGAATAACCTAACGCTTGATAAAATGGAGATAATGTTTCCAATTTTGAACTTTTTTCCAAGTTTGCACTATGTATTTTATTGTGTATTTTAGAAATCCCAGCAACTTTTTCTGTTATAACCAATTTTGTTAAATCTTCTGTGTCAATCATGAAAGGGCTATGTGCAGTATAAATTATTTGTGAACTTTCAGCTATTTTTTCAAATAACTGCAAAAGACTTTTTTGTGCTTCTATATGGATGGATTGTCCGGGCTCATCTATTAAAATAATGGTTCTGTTTTTATGGTTTTGGGCTTTCATTTGCAGATATAATGATAAATACCATTTCAAACCATTGCTTCTTTCGGTCAATAAAATAGGAGTGTTATTGTTATATACATACATTTCAACTAGATTATCTTTACACGCAAAGGATAATTTTAAGTTGTTTAAATGTATTTGCTCAAAGATATTAGATGTTTCACTTTCTAATATCTCATTGATTTCAATTTCTTTTTTCTTCTTTGCTGTCGAAGGGTTTGAGGGTGTTAGAGCATAGATTAATTCATTTATATCAATGTTTAACACCTTTAGTATCAAACTTAAAAATTCATTGTCTTCGCTAATTTTTGATTGCTGTATTCGAATGATTTCATTTAGTGAATAAAAATCCTTAAGTTCTAATTTATTGTTGAAACAAAAAACATTTGGAACTAAATTACAAAAATAATCTATTCGTATACTGAATTTATCTATCAATTCAGAAAACATTTGAAGATTTGTTGTATCTTTTAAATATTGCAGAGCAGATCGTAATAATTTAATATTATTATCAACCTCTTTTGAAGAAAAAGTTTCAATGCTTTTTTCTAATATTTTAATTCTGTCCTTAACATCAGTTTTAAAAATAGGTTGATTAAACATGATGCATAATTTTTCTTTACATTCTGATAAAATTTCATCTTCGCTAATAACTTTTTGCAATCCTCCAGCAAAATGCCATGTCCCATCGTTATTAAGCGTAAATGTGGTTCTTTCATTATTGCCGAGCAAATCTTGTTCTTTTTTATCAAATACAAAATCAAAACGAAATTCTTGCGGTTGATTTAAAATATTTAAGTTTTTAAACTTACTGATATTTACAGATGACACCGTTTCCCGTACATTAAAATATTTAAAAAATTCTATAATATTAGATTTACCGCTTCCATTTTTACCAATTATAGTTGTAATCTTTGGATTGACATCTAAAACATTGTTATCTATACCATAAGATTTAAAATTCCCGATAATAACTCTATCTAAAAGCATAAATTTCTCCTTTTGTTTAATTAAATTATATCATATTTTCAAAACAAAATAAAGAATTGTGCGAATAAAAAGAAAGAAGTTTTTGCAACTTCTTCCTTTTTAGTTTTGTTGAGTGGATTGCAAATGGGTGTAAACTGCATTTGCGGATAGAGTTGAAAGGTTGCCACCGGACTCGGCAAAGTTTTTGAGATCGGTTGCTATGATTAGGCCAATCCTGTTTATTTGCTCTTTGGGCAAATTTGCTTTGCCTTGCTTTAA
>CANQFL010000046.1 GCA_947598785.1 uncultured Clostridia bacterium | reverse complement strand
TCGAGAGTGCTAGCGAACTGACAAAAAAGGTTTAAAATTATGGAACTTTCTGAAAGAAAAATCAAAATTTTAAATATCGCTGTTGAAGAGTTTATAAAAGACTCTGCACCTATCACAAGTGGCTCAGTTAAGGATAGAACTTCTCTTGATGTTTCTACTGCAACTCTTAGAAATGAGTTGAATGCTTTAGAGGCTATGGGTTTCCTTAAGCAACTCCACACTTCTGGTGGGCGTATTCCTACGGCTCAGGGATATAGGTTCTATGTTGAAAACTTATTAAAAAATATTAAGGCTTCTAACAAAGAACTTAAAAATGTTCGAAAAATTATTGAAAATAGAACACAAAGTTTAAGCGAAATTGTTTCTGACATCGCAAAAGTTATCAGCCAAGCAACTAATTATCCTACTGTCGTGTTGGTTAATGGTATTGAAAATTTAATTCTTCAGGAGTTCAAAATTGTGCCACTTTTAGGCGAAAAATGTATGGTCCTGATTGGAACAAACTATGGCTATATCAACAGCACCATCGATATTTCTGCCACTGCTCAAAATTGTGAAGATGCTTCTAATTATCTTACCAAATATTTCAAAGGTGAAACTATGGGCTTTATGATGGAAAACATCGACCAATTTAAGTGTGGTATGAAGGAAGAAATTTCTGCCTTTCAGACTATTGTTGACAATGTAATTTTGGGCTTATCTAAACTCAATAAACAAAAACTTCTTAATGTTCAAGCTAAGGGCGTTGTGGACCTTGTCGATTCTACTGAAGATGCGAAAAAGGTTTTAAAGACTTTAGCAGATGAAAAAGAACTTATAGAAGTTTTAGATAATGATGAAGATAAAATTTCTGCCGTAGTTGCTGATGATGGAGATGACAAATGCTCAGTTGTAAAGGCTCCTATCATTGTTGGAGGTAATAAACTTGCTTCTATCGGTGTGTTTGGACCTCAAAAAATGGATTACATGAGTATTGCGTCAGCACTTAAAGTGGTTGTGGAAGAGTTGCAGTTAGGAGAATAAATGAAAAAGAAAAGAGAAGCAAAAACTTCAGCTGAAGAAACGTTAGAAGATTTTTCTTTAGATGACGAAAAATCAAACGAAGAACAGACTGAAACAGAACAAGAACAAACACAGGAAAATTCTGAGGACGAGATTGCTAATGAAGAATGTGAATGTGAAGAATGTAAAAACTGTAATGGTAATTGTTCTTGCGAAGAAAAACAAAGTGGAGAAGCAGAGCAATATCTCCAATTAGCACAAAGACTTCAAGCAGATTTTGATAACTATCGAAAACGTGTTACAGAACAACTTGAAAAAGAACGTCAAGAAGGAATTAAAAGTGTTATTGAAGTGTTTTTGCCAAGCCTAGATGCCTTTAATGAGGCGAAAAAGAGCATAAACGATGAAATTGTTTTGTCAGGTATTAATATGATAGAGAATAAAATTTTAAATGCTCTTGACACACTTAACGTCAAAAAAATCTTGACAATAGGTGAAAAATTTAATCCACACTTGCATAATGTTATTGCAGTGATGGAAGATAAGTCCAAAGATAATGATGAAATCTTGCAAGAATATCAATCAGGTTGGACTTTGAACGAAAAAGTTATACGATACGCTAAAGTTATCGTAAATAAAAAGGGGGAATAATTATTTATGAGTAAAATTATTGGAATTGACTTAGGTACTACTAATTCTTGCGTTGCAGTTATGGAAGGGGGTAAACCAACTGTTATCGCTAATGCAGAAGGAGATAGAACTACACCTTCTGTTGTCGCTTATACTAAAGACGGAGAAAGACTTGTCGGGAAAGTTGCTAAACGTCAAGCTATTATCAATCCTGACAATACTGTTATCTCTATTAAAAGAGAAATGGGAACTAATTTTAAAGCAAAATTGAATGGCAAAGATTACACTCCACAAGAAATTTCTGCTATGATTTTGTCAAAACTTAAAGCTGATGCTGAAAGCTATCTTGGTGAAAAAGTTACTCAAGCCGTTATCACTGTTCCTGCTTACTTTAATGATAGCCAAAGACAAGCAACTAAAGATGCAGGTAAAATTGCTGGTCTTGATGTTCTTAGAATTATCAATGAACCTACTGCTGCTTCACTCGCTTACGGTCTTGACAAGGGTGACAATAAATCTCAAAAGATTTTAGTTTATGACCTTGGTGGTGGTACATTTGATGTATCTATTTTGGAAATTGGCGATAATGTTTTTGAAGTTCTTTCTACAAATGGTAACACTCGTCTTGGTGGAGATGATTTTGATAACAGAATCATTGATTTCTTAGTTGAAGAATTTAAACATAACAATGCTGGAATGGACCTTTCAAATGATAAACTTGCTATGCAAAGACTTAAGGACGAAGCTGAAAAAACAAAGATTGACCTTTCTTCTAAACTTGTTGCTAATGTAAGCATTCCTTTCATTACTGCTGATGCAAATGGTCCTAAACACTTAGAATGTGAACTTACTCGTGCTAAATTTGACGCTCTTACTGAAGATTTAGTTAAAGAAACTATTGAATGTTGCAAACGTGCACTTTCTGATGCTAAACTTTCTACTGCTCAAATTGATAAAGTTATTTTAGTTGGTGGTTCAACTCGTATCCCAGCTGTTGTTGAAGCTGTAAAAGCTTTCACTGGCAAAGAACCTTTCAAGGGTATCAATCCTGATGAATGTGTTGCTGTTGGTGCTGCTATTCAAGCTGGTGTTTTGGCTGGAGAAGTTAAAGATGTTCTTCTTCTTGATGTAACTCCACTTTCTCTTGGTATTGAAACTTTAGGTGGTGTATTTACTAAACTTATTGAAAGAAATACTACTATTCCTACTAAAAAATCTCAAATTTTCTCAACTGCAGCTGATAATCAACCAGGAGTTGATATTCATGTTCTTCAAGGTGAAAGAGAATTTGCTGCTCAAAACAAAACTCTTGGAAGATTCCAACTTACTGATATTCCACCAGCACCTCGTGGAATTCCACAAATTGAAGTTACTTTTGATATTGATGCTAACGGAATTGTTAAAGTTTCAGCTAAGGATTTAGGAACAAATAAAGAACAAAATATCACAATTACTGCTTCTTCAAATCTTAAAGATGAAGATATTGAAAAGGCTATTAAAGAAGCTGAAGCTCATGCTGAAGAAGATAAAAAGAGAAAAGAATTAGTTGAAACTAAGAACCAAGCTGACAATATGGTTTATTCTCTTGAAAAATTATTAAAAGAAAACGGAGATAAACTTTCTGTTGAAGATAAAAAACGTCTTGAAGATGAAATTGAAAAGGCTAAAAAAGAATTTGAAAGCGAAGATGTTGAAGTTTTAAAGAAAGAACTTGATGAACTTACAAAAGTTTCTAATGAAGTTTTCACAAAGATGTATCAAAATGCTCAAACAGCTACTCAAGAAAATGCTTCAAATAACAATTCTACAGAAAATAACCAAACTTCTAACAATTCTACTATTGATGTTGAACCTGAAGATGTTAAATCAGAAAATAAACCAAATGATGATAACAATGGGGAAAACGCTTAATTTCTTGTAACATTTTAATATAATTGATTTTACAATAATTAAATGAATAATGATTTTTTAACAATTTCATTATTCTTTTAATTTTGCAAAAGTGAATTTAAAAGGTTACTCTTTTAGTATAAAGTTTATTTTAATTTAAAGAAGGATATCTATAATGGCAAAAGACTATTATGAAATTTTAGGAGTTAAAAAAGATGCTAGTGCTGATGAAATTAAATCTGCTTATCGTCGCTTAGCTAAAAAATATCACCCAGATTTAAACAAAGCTCCTGAGGCTGCAGATAAGTTTAAAGAAATCAATGAGGCGTATGAAGTTCTCGGTGATGATAGAAAAAGAGCAAATTACGACCAATTTGGTTCAAGTGATGGCCCTAGTTTTGGTGCAGGTGGCTCTGGAGCTGACTTTAGTGATTTCTTTGGTGGTGGCACTGGAGGTTTTGGTGGCTTCTCTGATATTTTTTCAGACATCTTTTCTGCTTTTGGTGGCAATGGAAAAACTAGAGTTAATCAAAGAGGTGAGGATATCAATGTTAATATGCGTCTTTCATTCGAAGAAGCAGTCTTTGGTGTTGATAAAATCATTTCATTGACTAGAACTGAAACTTGTACAAAATGTAATGGTACAGGTGCTAAAAATGGTAAAGAATTTACTACTTGTCCTGATTGCCGTGGCGTTGGTCGAGTTAGAATTCAACAAAATACTATGTTTGGAACTACTATAAGAGAAACTATTTGCCCTAGATGTGGTGGCTCTGGTAAAATGATTAAAGAAAAATGTGACAACTGTGCTGGTAAAGGTGTCAAAAAAGTTCCTGCTGAAATCAGAGTTAAAGTTCCTGCTGGAATTGACAATGGTCAAACCATTCGTCTTCGTGGTGAGGGAAATGCTGCACAAGGTCAAGGCATTAACGGGGATTTAAATATAAAGGTAACTGTTGCTGAACATTCAATCTTTAAGCGTGTTGGTACAGAACTCTTATTCGACTTATATGTTCCATTTACCACTTGCCTTTTAGGTGGAAAAGTTGAAATCCCTCTTACTAAGGGTAAAACAGTATTGGATATAAAAGAGGGCACTATGAGTGGTACTGTTATGCGTCTTAAAGGAAAGGGTGTTAAAAATCTCAATCGAGATTCTTATGGTGATATGCTTATTACTATCAAAAGCGAACCTCCTAAAAATTTAAATAAAAAGAACAAAGACTTATTAAAAGAATTAGAAAAAGGATTTGAACCTAACGATTATCCTAAATATAAAGAATATTTGAATAAAATTAAAGGACTGTAAAAAGTCCTTTATTTTTGTTTTATTTTGTCTTTTTTTTGATAATAATAAAATTTTTTTTAAATAATTTGCTTTTTATGATTTTTTGGTGTATCATATTATTAAAGTAATTTTTGGAGGCTTTATGAGAAGATTCTTTGGTGAAGAAATAGACGGACAAATTCAAATTGTTGGTGAAGAATTTAATCATCTTAAAAATGTTTTAAGACTTGGAATCGGTGAACAAATTATTGTTTATCTAAATAATGAATATGAATATGCTTGTGAAATTGAAAAAATAGTCAAAAAAAGTGCTATATGTAAAGTTATTGGTCAAAAAGTTTGTGAAGGAAATCCTAAAAAGAATATTGTACTTTTTCAAGCTCTTCCAAAACGCGAAAAATTTGAATTTATTATTCAAAAAGCAACTGAAATTGGTATTACTAAAGTAGTTCCTTTTATGAGTGAACACTGTATCGCTAAAATAAGTGAAAGTAAAAGCACTAGATTTAAGTCAATCGTTCAAAATGCTTGTAAACAATGCGAAAGGTCTATTGAAACTATTGTTGATGAAGTTATTGATGTAGATAAAGTTATTGAACAATTTAAAAATTTTGATGTTGTTTTGTTTGCTAACGAAAGAGCAGATAAAGGTATTAAGCTTAAAAGTTTTGAAAAATATAACAACATTGCAATAATTGTCGGCTCTGAGGGTGGTTTTTCATCTAAAGAAAAAGATAAATTTACTGATGCTGGCGCAACTACAATAAGTTTAGGAAAAAGAATTTATAGATGTGAAACAGCATCTGTTGCTATGATGAGTATTGCTTCTATTTTAAGTGGAAATTAATTTGGATTATATTATGAAAATTTCAGTTTTAACTTTAGGTTGCAAAGTAAATAAATATGAGAGCGATGCTCTCATTTTTGAATTAAAAAAACGTGGTTACCTTGCAACTGATAATTTGGAATTCGCTGATTGTTATATTATAAATACTTGTGCTGTTACCAATGAAGCAGAAAAAAAATCTAGACAAATGATTGAACGGGCTAGAAAATTTAATCCTAATGCAAAATTTTATATCATGGGTTGTGCAAGTCAAAATAGACCAATCCAATTTATGGAACAAGGTGTTCAATTTATTATCGGAACTGCTGGAAAGGAAAAATTATTAGATAATTTAGATAAAAGTGGATATCAAATTTTTGATTTTCCAAAAGAATATGAAGATGATTTGTTTTGTGAACAAACTCTTGCTAGAGCTTACATAAAAATTCAAGATGGGTGTGATAGATTTTGCACTTATTGTCTTATTCCTTATCTTCGTGGAAGAAGTAGGTCACGTAAAATTGAAAGCATTTTAAAAGAAGTTGAAAAATTACCAAATTATGTCAAAGAAGTTGTTTTAGTTGGCATTGATGTTGCTGATTTTAAAGAAAATGGTGAAAAGGCATTAGGAAAACTTTTATTACTACTTGACAAGTTTAATTTGCGACTTAGGTTATCTTCAATGGAAGATAATTTAATTGATGAGGCATTTTTAAAAACTCTTTCCAATTTAAAAAATTTTTGTCCTCATTTTCATCTTTCCCTTCAAAGTGGTTGTGATGAAGTTTTGAAAAAAATGAATAGACATTATACTACAAAGGATTTTGAAAATAGTGTAAATTTAATAAGAAAATATTTTCCTGATGCTGGAATTACAACAGATATTATTGTTGGTTTTCCAACTGAAACTGATGAAAATTTTGTAGAAACATTGAAATTTGTAGAAAAAATTAAATTTTCACAGTTGCACATATTCCCATATTCTAAACGTGATGGAACAGCTGCTTCTAAATTATACAAAGATTTATCTGGTAAAATTAAAACTCAAAGATTGAAACAACTTAGTTTACTTGGACAAAAATTAAAAAATGAATTTATAGAAAAACATACTGTTGGAAAAATGCTTATTGAAGAAATTGTTGATGGGGTATGTGAAGGCTATACTGAAAATTATATTAAATGTTATTTAAAAGGTGATTTTAAAGTTGGGGATATTGTAAAAATAAAATATATTAAACCTTATAAAAATGGCGCTTTAGTAGAGAAAATTTAATAAAAAATGAATTTTTACTTGACAATTTTCATTTATTATGCTATTCTTTCACAGAAATTTGTAAAACAAAGGTGGTGAGAAGGTTGACTACTGTTAAGGTTGGAGAAAACGAAAGTCTTGAAAGTGCTCTTAAACGTTTCAAACGAAAATGCCAAAAAGATGGTATTATCGGTGATATAAGAAAGAAAGAAGCTTATGACAAGCCAAGCGTTGCCAAAAAGAAGAAAAGTGAACAAGCTAGAAAAAGAGCTAGAAAAAGAGGTTAAAATTAACGGCTGAAATTTCAGTCGTTTTTTTTATTATTTTAAGGGTTGACATTTTTAATCTTTATGTTATAATTAAAATGAAGTTGAGGTTCAAATGAAGAAAAAAATTTTAAAAATTTTCGCTGTTACATCAATATGCCTTTTTGTTAGTTGTATTGTTTCAGTCACTGCTTGTTTTTGTGTTGTTTTCAAAAATAGCAAGTCCATTAAAAAATTGAATGAAAAAAATAACGAAAATTTGCAAAATTTTAGAACAGAACAATTACGAATCCTTGATGAGAGCTTTGAAAAAGGAGAAATAAGTGACGAGCAATATAAAGTTAAAATCAAAGATTTGGAACAAAATTATGAAGAAAAATTTTATCAAACTCAAGCTTCTGAACAAGATAAAAAAAATTATAATGATTTAAATCGAACTCAAAAAAGTATGAGAGATTTAGCGATAGCATCTTTGGTTATGACGAGTGTAAGTTATGTTGCAGGATATGGCTCTTCTGAAAAACTTTGTAAAAATGAAAATTTGAATGTACAAGAAAAAAGTCTTTAAAAATCACGACAAGTGATTTTTTTATTTTAATATTATCTTGTTTGGAGTTTAATTTAATTTATGTTATTATATTCTTATGGAAAATTTTGATTTAAAAGGCTTAAATGACGAACAAAAAGCTGCTCTTATTGAAACTGAAGGAGTGGTTTTGGTTACTGCTGGTGCTGGAAGTGGAAAAACTAAACTATTAACTCATAGAATTTGTTATCTTATTAAAGAAAAAGGTGTTTCTCCTCATAATATTCTTGCTATCACTTTCACAAATAAAGCCACTAATGAAATGAAAGAAAGAGTTGCTAAAATGTGCGATTCAGTTATATGGATTTCAACTTTTCACTCTATGTGTGTAAGAATTTTGCGTGAAAATATCTCACTTATTCCAGGTTATACTAAAAATTTTACTATTATTGGCGACTCAGATAAAGATAAAATTTTAAAAGATTTATTAAAAAAATATAATATTGATGAAGAAGAAAAAGATAAAGTATCTAAACATCTTGAAAATATTAAAAATAAAGGTTTAGATATTGACGAATATTTTGATGCGTTAAAAGAATTTGACAGAAATCCTTTTCTTAAAGATTTTCAAAAAATTTGTTATGAATATGAGGACTTTTTGCACAATAGTAACGCTTTGGATTTTGATGATTTATTAAATAAAACACTTTTTCTTTTTAATAACTATAAAGATGTCCTTTTTTACTATGCAAATCGTTTTAAATATATTTTAGTTGATGAATTTCAGGATACAAATTTAGTCCAATATAAACTTGTTAAACTTCTTGCTAGCGTGCATAGAAATTTGTTTGTTGTCGGAGATGAAGACCAATGTATTTATTCTTGGAGAGGTGCTAATTTTGAGAATATTTTTAACATAAAAAAAGACTTTCCTGATGTCAAGATTTTTAAGTTGGAAAGAAATTATCGCTCTACTAAGAATATTTTAAATTTGGCAAATAATGTCATTTCTAATAACAAAGAAAGATTAGAAAAAAAACTTTGGACTGAAAAGGATTTTGGTGAAGGTCCTGTTGTTTATAATGCTTTTGATGAAAGAGATGAGGCTATGTTTGTTTCTAAAACAATTCAAGACCTTGT
>CANQFL010000045.1 GCA_947598785.1 uncultured Clostridia bacterium | reverse complement strand
TTTACTTGCCTTTGGCATTTTTTAATACATAACGTCACATATGAACACAAAACAATACAAAGCAACATTAAAATTTTCGTTAGAAATCCGTTAGAAATTCGTTAGAAACTTTTGGAAATGAACAAATTTGATAGACAAGCATAACAGTCAAACTTTGGCTCACAAGATTTTTCCGTTAGAAAATTGTTAGAAAAGATTTGAAAACAAAATTGTTATAAAAAAATACCGAATAATCGGTATTTTCTTGCTTTTATTGGTGCTGGAGGAGGGGGTCGAACCCTCATGAAGTTGCCCTCGCGGGATTTTGAGTCCCGTGCGTCTGCCATTCCGCCACTCCAGCATATAAAGATTGATTTGTTTTGGCTCACACGATTTTGAGTCCCGTGCGTCTGCCATTCCGCCACTCCGGCATTTCTTTGTTCAGCATTTTTACAAAGTATATTTATCTTATCATATTTTTATTGCTTTGACAAGTTTTTTTTAATATTTTTTTTAATTTTGCTATTGATTTATTCTCTTTTTTATGTTAAACTTGTAAAAGTGAGGTCACTATGCCAAAGAAACTTAAACAATCTGATTATATTTTAAAATTAACTAATTTGTTACATCAATTTAGGGAAAACAACCCTGATAAATATTTAAGTGCTTATGATACTGAATATAAAGTTGTTAAAACAACCCCTCTTTTTTCTGATGTAGATGGTCATAAATTATCTATGAAAGAAAAATTGGCTCTTTTGAATTTTGATAGGGGTGTTAAACCTAGAAAATTTCCTATTGTCTTTGATAAAGCTAGACAGTTGCTTAAGGAATATGTTGATGCTGGTGGTGATGTTGATAAGCTTTCAACAAATGATAAATTATATAAATATATTCAATTTGCCGATTTCAGTATCGGTAATGTTAGTCTTAGTATTGACCAACGCTTTATTCTTTTAGGTTTTCCTAGAAAAGGTGTACAAATAAGCCCTCTTCAAAGAGCTAAATTGTTGTTGGATTACTATGCTTCTTATGGTGGAGATGTTAACAATTTAAAATCAGGCGACTACATATATGATTTTGTAAAAAATTTTAGATATAAGGTTGATGGCAAACAAGCTAGCCTTGAAGAAAAATTTAAAATTTGTGGTTATCCAAGAAAACCTAAAAGAGAAGACCCTTTATTAAAATCTAAAAGATTAGTTGAAGAATTTGTTAAAAATGGTGGCAATGTCGATGATTTAGATACTAAGTCTAAAATATATCAATACATTAAAAGTGCTGATATTAGAGATGAAAATAATAAGAAACTTTCAATTGAAGAAATTTTTGCTGCTATCGGGTTTGAAAGAAAAACTAAGAGAATTAGAAATACTGAAGAAGTCTTGAGAACTGAAATTGAAGATTATTTAAATGGTGGTGGGAGTTTTCATGTAAACAGAAAATCTTTACCATTTTATGGCAGATTGCGTACTTTCCAACAATTATTAAACCGTAAAGGAAATGATTTAACAATTGAACAAACTATGAGATATCTTGGTTATAAACAATATTCTGACTTGTATTATAGATTTATTGATGCTCATAATATTGACCGTTTCTGTGATGACGCAGGTTACATAAAAATGAACGAACAAGTAAGCAATTATTTTGAATGTTGTGGTGAAGTTATTGATTTGCCTCCTTCTCTTGTCGTTATGTTATTGTTCGATAGAAAATTGAAAAATTTTATGATTGAAGTTGATTATATTAGTTATGTTGTATCTAAACTTTCTGAATATATTGACAAATATGGCTCTTTAAAAAATATAAAAAAGAATGACCCTGAAACTTATGCTAAGTTTAGACATATTAAAAACTATTTATTTACAGGTGCACAAAGAAATGTCTCTTCTTTAGAAACTCTTAAAGTTTTGGGCTTCGAAAATGTCGAAAACTACATGACTGATATTTTAAGAAATACTGATGTTTCACAAGATATCATTTCTTTAAAAGAAAAATTTAATGGTCAACCTTTGAAAAGAAATAATATAAATGGCACTACTTATATTAAAATCGCTATTAATGCAAGAAGATTAGGAAAAAGCATTCATGACTATTTGGAAAATTTTGGCTTGGATTATACTGGCACTTCTAAACAAGACGCTTTCTTTAAAGTTAAGCTTGATAAATATCCATATTTAGATGAAATGAAAGAAAAAAGAGATTTATTAATGAAAGAAAGTGGAATCTCTTTGGAAAATGGAAATTGTAAAGAAGAAATCTTTGAAAAACGTGTCGAAGTGTGTCAACAAGTTTATCAAGAATTTAAGGACAGAATTTATAACGCAACTGATTTATCAAAACATTTAGGAGATAATTAAATAAGTGATTTTTCACTTATTTTTTTATTGCCCATTTATTTGCAAAGTAGTTCTAAAAATGTTATAATGTTTTTGAAAAGTTTGTTAAAGGTATTGTTTTTTTATGATTTTTAAAAAGTTTTTTAATAAAGATGCCTCACTTGCAACTGATTTTGCCAAAGAATTTAACTTATTGCCTTCAACAATGTATTTAATTTTATCTAGAGGATATTCAACTAAAAGTCAAATTGAAGAATTCTTATCTACAGGACAACTTCTTGACCCTTTTCTTATCAAAGGTATGAAGCAACTTTGCGAAAGAATTCAATTAGCTAAACAAATGGGCGATAAAGTTCTTATTTTTGGCGATTATGATGTTGATGGGGTGTCTGCTACAGCAATAATGCTGAAAACATTAAAAAAAATAGGAATAAATGCTGATTCCTATCTTCCTAACCGTTATATTGACGGTTATGGCTTGACCTGTGATGCTATTGATAAGGTGAGTAAACTTTATTCTCCTGACCTTATTATTACAGTCGATTGTGGGATTACCTGTGCAAAAGAGGTTGAGTATGCAAAAGAAAAAGGTATTGAAGTCATTATCACTGACCATCATGAAATTCCTGATATTTTACCAGATACAATTGTTTTAAATGCAAAAATTGATGGTCAAGATTATCCATTTAAAGAACTTTGTGGCACTGGTTTGGCATACAAAATCAGTGAGGCTATTTTAGGTCAAAAAAAAGCTGAAGAATTTTTGCCGATTGCTGCTATTGCAACTATTGCTGATATTGTTTCCTTGACAGGAGAAAATCGAAATATTGTTAAAAAAGGTCTTAAAATGCTAGATAAATTACCTTTTGGCATTAGAGCTCTTTTTAAAGATAATAAGGTTTCATTATCTAATCCTTCCTCAACCGATATCGCTTTTAAAATCGCGCCAAAGATTAATTCTTCTGGAAGAATGGGTGATGCAAAAGATAGTTTGGCTCTTTATTTATGTGAAGACGCTGTTACTATTAAAAAATATCTTGAAAAAATAAAAAATCATAATACAAGACGTCAAGAACTTTCTTCTAAAATTATGGACGACTGCGAAAAAGCAATTAAGAAAATGGATTTATCAAAAACCCGTGTTATTTGCTTGGCTTCAAAAAAATGGGACCAAGGCGTTTTGGGTATTGTTTGTGCTAAGTTGGTTGAAAGTTTTAATAGACCTGTTTTCCTGTTTTCACAAGTTGGAGATGAATTACATGGCTCTGGAAGAAGTATTGATGACATCAATATTCATGAACTTTTATCTTCTCTTCAAGATATTTTAGATACTTTTGGGGGACACACAATGGCTGCTGGATTAAGCCTTAAACGTGAACATTATGAAGAG
This sequence comes from uncultured Clostridia bacterium, assembly GCA_947598785.1. Classification (GTDB taxonomy): domain Bacteria; phylum Bacillota; class Clostridia; order Christensenellales; family UBA1242; genus Caccovivens. Next base: position 5,387 of record CANQFL010000045.1, on the reverse strand, counting down.
TTTTGTAATCGTGTCAACGCATTCGCATTTGAACACGTAAGTGATAAAGTTTTTATTCCAATAAAATATTATGATTTAGAAATTAAGCCTGAAGATTTAGATGAAAGATTTTTAAAAGAACTAGATTTATTAGAACCTTATGGCTGTGATAATCCTCGTCCTCGTTTTAAAGTTACCTCTGAAAATGTTGTAATAAATCCTAAAAAATTTAACCCTCAACATTGTGATATCAAAATTGACGATTTAAATTTGGTATTTTTTAACTATTTGAAAAGTTATAATGCTCTAAAGTTCTCAAGATATAAAAATTTTATTTTTGAACTTCAGGGGAGTGGTAAAAATGGAGTCGTTAGCGAATTTGATGCTGGTAGTTTTATTATTGAAAATGCACATCAACTAACTTATCCGTTTCAATATGAACAATTACTTTATGACGAAAACAGACCTGCTAAATTTTCTTACTACCCTAAAAGCGAACTTTTAAATTTTGTAGCTTCAACACAAAGTGAAGTTTTTGGTACTGCATTTGTAACCTATTCAGCCTATGATTTTGTCAATTTTTCACGTGAATATTCAAAAGATAACATCTATTATATTGGTATTTGTGATGAAAATTGTACGGGTTATAACAGTCTTTTATTATCGCCAAGAGGACTTGCATGGGCAAAAAACTTTAATCGTATTGTTTTTCTTTCTCCTGTGCTTGATGAGGGTGTTTTAAGTGAATTAAACAATTTGACAAAAGCAGAAATTTTCCTCCCTATTGATAGAGAAATTGACAAGCAAAGATATTCTACTTTGGATTTATCAAGAGAAACTTTTGGAAAGATTTTTAAATCTCTTATTTCAAAAAATTATGTCAAATGTAATTCTATTTTTGATTATTATGCAAAAATTAAGTATAAAATAGGTTTTGATACCTTTTATGTTGCCTATTTAGTTTTTAAAGAACTTGGATTAATTTCTGAAATTGACGGCCAAATTTCTCAAGTTAATAATGTTAAAAAAACTTTGACAGAATCTAAACTTTATAATAAAATATCTTTAATTAAAAATACATTGGAGCAAAAGTGAAAGAAATATTAATAAAAAAAATTTTTGATAATTTCACTCTTTCGGAAAAAGAAAAAAAACTGATTGATGAAATTCTTTTGGAAGATATGTGTCTTCCAAAGATTTCTATGGTCATTGATACTCTCATTGAATATTATATTAAAGATGATGTTCTTATCGCTTATCTCTTGTTTGAATTTTTTAAGTTAAATCAAGATGAAGCCTCTAAAATTTCAAAAAAACTTACTCAAGAACAATTAAAAATTTATGAAATTCTTAAAGTGTTAAGAGGTGTCTTTAATGTTTCTAAAGGTGGTAATGCTGAAGATTTTAGAAAAATGTTTGTCGCTATTTGTCAAGATATGAGGGTTGTTATTGTCAATTTCGCAAACTTGCTTTATGATTTACAACAAATTAAAAATCCTATGAATAGCAAAGAAAGTGATTTTGTCCAAATGATTCTTGATATTTTTGCACCTCTCGCTGAAAGATTGGGGCTTTCAAGATTTAAATATGCCTTTGAAGATAAATGTTTTGAACTTCAAGAACCTAAAGTGTATGAAGAATTTAAGTCTAATGCTCTTATGAAAACTGAAGATAATCAAAAACAAATTTCTATAACTACAAAAAAATTAGAGCAAATTCTTAAAGAACTTAAAATTGAGGGTGAAATTCAATCTAGACAAAAACATTTCTATAGTGTTTATAAAAAATTAATTTTAAAAAATATTACTTTAGGTAAGGTTTATGATTTGATTGCAATGAGAGTCCTTCTTCCAACTGTGGAAGATTGTTATGCTGTTCTGGGGAAAATTCATGCTATCTACAAACCTATACAAGGAAGAGTTAAAGATTATATTGCAAATCCAAAACCTAATGGATATCAAAGTTTACATACAACCATAATTGCTGACAATAATCGTCCTTTGGAAATTCAAATCAGAACTTTTGAAATGCATAAAAATTGTGAGTATGGAATTGCTGCTCATTGGATTTATAAAGAAAAAAGCCGTGCACAAAACAAATTTGATAAAAAATTGACTTGGTTTAGACAAATGCTGGAAACAGCAGAAAAAATGACACCTAATGAATTTTTGGAAACGTTAAAAGTTGATTTATACGGTGAGTCAATTTTTGTCCAAACACCAAAGGGAAAAGTTTTGGAATTTCCTTTAGGAGCTTCTGTTATTGATTTCGCTTATGCAATTCATTCTCAAATAGGAGATTCTTGTGTAGGGGCAAAAATTAATGGAAAAATTGTTCCTATTAGTACAAAATTATCTAATGGAGATGTTGTCGAAATTTTAACTAATCAAAATAGCAAAGGTCCTTCAAGAGATTGGCTACAATTTGTTAAAACTTCATCTGCTAGAAATAAGATTAAAGTATTTTTTAAATCAGAGTTAAAAGAAGAAAATATCAAACTTGGAAAAAATATTTTAGAGCAATCTATTAAAGCAAAAAATTTCAATTTTAATAAAGAAGAAAAAGAAAATTATTTACTTGAAATTGCAAATAATTTGATGATGGATGAACTTGATTCATTGTACGCTGAAATTGGAGCAGGCAGTTTGTCTGTAAACAGCGTTGTTGGAAGACTTGTTAACCTTTATAATAAAGATAAATCTTTTAATTTAAAAGAAAATCATATTGTTATTAGAAAAAACAAAGATGGAATTTTGATTGATGGAGATTCAGGTCTTTTGATTCGTTATGCTGGTTGTTGCTCTCCAGTTACAGGAGATGATATTATTGGTTACATTTCGCGTGGTAGAGGTGTAACGATTCATAGGGCTAATTGTCAAAATTTAAAATATTTGGAAAAAGAGCGTTTAATCAAAGCAGAATGGCAAGATAATCTTACAAATGAATTTGTTGCTGTTATAAAAGTTCATGCTGATAATAAAAATTCAGTTATAAATGCTTTAAATACATCTGCTAGGCAATATAAAAATAAATTAAAGGGTTTTGCATACAAAGAATTAGATGATGAACTGATTTTTGATATCACTTTGGTTGTTTCAAATAAACTTGAACTTGACAATATTATAAATTCTTTTTCAAATTTAAAAAATGTTAGAAAAGCTTACAGGAGTCAATAATGAAACTTATTTGTCAAAATTCTGAATATGAAAATGATTTACAAGATTTGGTTAATCTCTTTTATGATGAAGAAGAGAATCCTTTTTCTATTGAACAAAAAATTGAACTTGACAATAACAATTTAAAAAGCTTGATTATAATAGGAAGTGGTTGTAACGAACAAAAATATGAAAAAAATACCATTTTATCTAATGTAAGCGAACTTATGAAAAAAAGTTTGATTAAAAGATTTTTAAAAAATCATTTATATGAAGTTTTAAGCGTAATTTCTAAAAAATCATTACCATGGGGTTCTTTAACTGGTGTTAGACCTACAAAATTTGCTAGAGATTTAATTGAAAGAGGGGAAACAAAACCACACTTAATTTCAGAAGTTCTTGTAAGAGATTATCATGTTTCTAGCGAAAAGGCTAAGCTTGTCGTTCAAATTTTGAAGAACCAAAAATGTATCATTAAAAATGATAAATTAATTGACCTTTTTATTAATATACCGATTTGTCCTTCAAGATGTAATTATTGCTCATTTATTTCAAGTGAAATTTCTCGCGTTCAAGACAAAGTTGATGTTTATTTAGATTGTTTAATTAAAGAGTTAGAAGCTGTAAAGAAAATAATCATAGAAAATTTTTATATTGTTCGTACTATTTATATCGGAGGAGGTACACCTTCTGTTCTTTCTGCACAACAACTTGATAAATTGTTAAGTTATGTATCTTTTTCTGTAAATGAGTTTACTGTTGAATGTGGAAGAGCTGATACTTTAACTCGTGAAAAACTTGAAGTCTTGAAAAAATATGGTGTTACTCGTATTTGCATAAATCCTCAAACATTTTGTGAATCAACTTTAAAAAGAATTGGAAGAAAAACTACAAACAATCAAGTTTTTGAAGCATATAAAACTGCACTTGAATTGGGATTTGTTGTAAATATGGACATAATCGCAGGTCTTACAGGGGAAAGACTTGGAATTTTCAAAAGAACTATTAAAACTCTTTTGGAATTATATCCAGAAAATATCACTATTCATACCCTTTCAGTGAAAAATGCTTCACAAATTCGTGGAGAAGAAATTAAATATAAAGATGAAATTGCTAAAATGGTAGAATTTGCAGAAAAAACTTTGATTGAAAATGGTTATCAACCATACTATTTATATCGTCAAAAGCACCAAATTGGTGGCTTAGAAAATGTCGGTTTTTATCGAGATGAAAATGTTTGTGTATTTAATATTGATAGTATGGAAGATACATCTTCTGTTATAGCCATTGGAGCAGGTGCAATTTCTAAAAGGGTATTCTCTATGGAAAATAGAATTGAAAGACAGCCTAATTGTAAATTTATTGAAGACTACATTTCAAGAATTGATGAAATGATTTCTAAAAAAATAAACTTTTTCAAAAATTAAATAGAAAAAAACACATTTTTTTAGCAAATTTATATTAAAAAATATTTTTTTGAAAAATTTGTTGATATACTTTACTTTTTTATTCTTTTATGTTATACTTTCAAAGTCGATAAACTTGTGACGAAGTTTAAGGATACCTTCGACCTTTTACTTTGTTCAAGCTGTAAAATTTTATATGGAGGAAATTATGGAAAAACAAGTTAAAAGCGAGATTATCTCTAAGTTCAAACAATCTGAAAATGATACAGGCTCTGTTCAAGTTCAAGTCGCTCTTCTCACTGAAAGAATCAACCATTTGACTGAACACCTTAAGAAAAATCCTATGGATAATCATTCAAGACGTGGACTTATGATGCTTGTTGGTAAAAGAAAAGGTTTTTTACAATATCTTAAAGAAAGAAATATTGAGGCTTATAGAAAACTTATAAAAGACCTTAATATCAGAGAAGTTAAATAATTAAAGAAAGGGGGCTTTATTTTTTCCCCTTTTTATTTTTAATTTATAGGAGTTTGTATGGATTATAAAAAATATGTTTTAAATGTCGCAGGAAAAGATATTTCTTTTGAAACTGGAAAACTTTGTGGACAAGCAAATGGCTCTTGTCTTGTTAGAAGTGGCGACACTATTGTTATGGTAAATGTTACTATGAGTGAACAACCAAAAGAAGGTCAAGATTTCTTCCCTCTTTCTGTTGAATACCAAGAAAAAATGTACTCTATCGGAAAAATTCCAGGAGGTTTTAAAAAACGTGAAGGCAAACCTAGTGATAAGGCTATCTTAGTTTCAAGACTTATTGATAGACCAATTCGTCCTCTTTTCCCTAAG
>CANQFL010000044.1 GCA_947598785.1 uncultured Clostridia bacterium | reverse complement strand
TAATCTTTGCTATCGCCAAGCAGTTTTTGTGCACCTGTAATCAAACAAGTTCTCATAAAGTCTGCTTGATTGTCAAATTTCCTTTGTGTTTTTTCGTAGGCCTTATCCAAAATTTCAATGTCCTCTTGACTGTAAAGCCTGACAGTCAATTGTTTGTATTTATAGTTTCTCATGTTTCCTCCGGATTTTTAAATTATTTGATTTAGATTTTCGACAAAGAAAAAAGACCTGCTAAATCAACAGATCTTTTTCAAAATATTTTACCTCCTCACTATATAAGGACATTTTAGGCAGAAAAATTAAGTATGTTTTTGTGTTTTTTATTAAAATTTTTAAATTTTTGCTATTATAAGGCTTGTTTTCGCAGATTTTCGATAAAATCATCCACCATTTTCAAAACTTGCATAACATTTCCTTTAAAAGTTTTCAATTTTTCAAAATGTGCTTCTATGCCAAGTTCAGCAAATGCCTTATTCATGTTCTTGATATAATTGTCATCTAAATTAGAATAATCAATTTCTTTGGATAACTTTTGTGCGATGTTTTTGTCGGCGCCTGTTTGTATTGTTTGCCTTATTGCTTTCTTGATATCTTTTATAAATTCTTGCACTTGGTCTAAGTTTATTTTAAACCTTCCGCTTTCTCTAATCTCTTTCAAATATTTTTTGAAGGCGTCTTGGCTTTCGATTTGCAGCTTGTCATATTCTTCCGTTTCCACAAACTCTTTATCATTACAAAGAAAAACGCGGTAATTGTAAATTACTTTATCTAATCTTTGACTAACTGCACTTTCACTAATGCCAAGTTTTTCAGCAATAGTTTTTTGTGGAACTTTTGTCATATAGTCAAGCAAAATCTCTTGATCCTCTTTCGGCAGTTTGTAAATATTTCTGTATAACACTTTCATGTTAAGTTCTTGCAAATAAACATCTTCTGGCGAAGAAGCTGCTTGTCCATTTTTTGCTAAAACATAATCAAGTCCTGCACCTTTTGATTTTTTGTCAATGGTAGAGAACGAAACCTCGTTTCGTCTAATTTTTCTTTCTAAACTTTCTGATTTTATTTCTTTATTCATTACGTCTCTTTATACTTTATTTTATTAGTTGGTTTTGTCATCATTTTTGTTTTTAAATATTTCAACTGTATAGCCCATTTTCTTTAATATTTTTTCAAAATCTTTCATTATATCAATTTCGTCCTTGTCATGTGAAAGCCAATCTTTTTGATTAGTTAATTTCTCCGTCAATTGTGTTTTTAATCTTGATTTAGTTTCTTCGTTTAATGTGCTCACAAAAGCGTCAAAGGTCGCCATTTGTAATTGTATTTTTCTTAACTTGGTTTCAATAACTTTACATTTTGAAGCTTGGATTGCACAATATCTAGAGACTACAGCAATACCCACAGTTGCAAAAACTTTTGCAATTAAGGCTATGTAATCAGTGTTAGTATATTTGGTTATTATAAACCACCAAATTGAAAGCCCAACCAATGCAAGCATTGACATAATTGTCCCGGCATACCACCATTTTGCACCTTTAGCTGCCTTATCCGAATATTTCTCATATATGTTGCTGTATGTTGCAGATGCGACGAAACCTATTTTCTCACTAGCACTCTTTTTAAGTTGATCAAGCTCGTTCTCCGTGTTTTTAATCATGTCGGTTACATTTTTAGACAAATCTTCAAATTGCTTAATTTTTTCAGAATCAAATTCGGTAAGGCTTTTTGAAATTTTTTCATCCAAGTCGGTTGTTGTTTTTGCAATATCTTTTTTCAGATCTATTAATTCTTCATTATGCTCTTTCTTGTATTCGTTGTGTTGTGTATTAACATTTTCTTGATATTCGTTTTGTTTTTTGACATAATCTTTGATAAATTCTTCATATTTTTGTTGGATTTCTTTTATAGTTTTGTCAAAATTTTCTTTGTATTTTGAAATATCAGTTAAAACGGATTCTTTTGAATCTGTGAATTTTGTAGTCTCCGTTTCGATAGTTTGCTTTAAATCTTTTAACTTTTTAGTAGCATTTTCTATATCATTTTCAAGCATCCCAATGTTTTTATTAACTGCACTTTGGTAACCCTGCAAATTTTGTTTGCCATTTGCATTATTTATATGTGAAATAACTTTTATTAATTCATAAAGATATTGCTGATTTACATTATATTGTTTAGAGTCGATATTGGATTCAATAGAGTTAATATTTTTATTTACATTATCTAATAATGGCTTCAGCAAAAACTTTTCATCACAGTTCTCAATACTATTAGATAAATTGTTTATAATCATCATAATCTGATTTCTATCAGAAAAGCTGGCGACATCTTGTATTGCTGACAATTTTTCATTAATTACTTTAATTTTTCTAATTATGCTTTGCTTCAATTCATTATATTCTTCCATACTATACTCCTTTTTTAAATCCCCTTATATCCAAATTTTTTCAAGAACTCTTTTACTGATTTTTCATCTTTGCCTTCATAGTAAGCGATAAGTAATTTTTTGTATTCTTCTACTTTATCTTCTGGAATAACAATTAATCCTTTTGCATGACTTATCAAAAAATGATTTGCAAAAATTACGGCCGTTCGTTTGTTTCCATCAATAAAAATTTGTTTTTTCATTGTGAATAATAAGAGCTCAGTAGCCTTATCAACAACGTCAAGCTCCGAATCTAAAATGTCTTTCAATTGCTCTTTTATTAAACTTTCAATCGGCAACTCCGGCTTCCAAGATGTTCCTCCAATATTTACAGGGGTAGATCGAAGCTTGCCCGCATTATAATAAAAACCCTCTTCTACAAACCTATTTATTTCACAAAGCAAGGCAAAGTTAGTGGGACTGTTTATCACGTCTTTATTAAGAATAAACTCCCAAGCATGCTTCAGATTGACAACTTTCAAAACATCGTCAGCTGTCATATTGTTTACTTTTCCACCCTCTATAATTGTCTCTGTATCAGCATAAGTTGTAGCAATCCCTTCCAAAACTGCTTGATTGTAAATTGTATCAATTAAATATTTTCTTGCATAATCAATGTTCTGTGCAACTTTATCTTCGATTTCACTTTCAACATAACCTAAATTTTTTAACTGCTTTTCAATTTCTCTTATTTTCTTTTTGATTTGTTTTGCAGTGGTATTCCCAAAAATTATGCTGTTGTAAAGTTCTTCGCTATATTCGTCGACATACTTCGTTAAAGCAATGCCATCTTCTCTGTAATGAACATATAAATATTCCTTTCCATTGCGTTCTCTTATTTCTGGAGTTCCGTATATTAAAGAATGCAATCTTTTTGTGAGTTCAGATTTTTCATTAAGCAAATTTAAAATCTCAATTCTATCTTCCACATTATACTCCTTATGTGAACATTCTTATTATAATTAAGATTTATCTGTTTCACACAAGGGTATTATAACACAAAAAAACAAAAATGTGAACATTTTTTGCCACATTTTTCAAATTTTGTTTCACATTTTTTATTAAAACAGCATACTATGCTTTCCATAAACAATATTATGGCTTTGTTTGCATCTTGAAGGTATACAAAAATGTATTCAATAACAGTAAAGTAAATATCTAAGGAGAAGAGAATCAAGAATCTTTATTACAATATGTCAAAAAAGAAATGAAAATAGTTCATTACGAAAATTTTAGAGATTTTTCTGCTCACTGTATATTTTCTATTAATCTAAATTATTTTTAGACAAAATATTTAGAACCTTGGTGCCTGGTCGCAAATTTATTATACTATATTTTCTTGCTAAAACTGATGGGATTATAGAGTTATCAAACATATCACAATCAAAATCCTCTAAAAAGTTAACGTAGTTCTTTATATTAGTGTAATTAGACAGATTTGATTTTTCTTTTTTAAACTCGGACATATTTGTTTTATTACAAAATGGATATGGGATAGAAAATGTTTTTATTTTTCCCTTTGATGTTTTGTAAATGAAATCTTGTCCATAATATGTTTCTGCTCCAAAAGTTGTTGATGAAGCTTTTCGACAATAATTGATATATCTATCCCTAAATTCATCTGTAACGCATAGTAATTTTTTATTATCGATATCTTTTTTTATAAATTCGCCAAATGTCGATAAACTTGTATTATCATGCATTCCTATAATCATAATTTCGTTATAACCTTGTGACTTTAATTCATTATTCAAATCATAAATTATTTTCATTAAACTTCCGTGCACCCAAGCCGGATTACCAAAGACAGCTAATGGAGAGTTTAAAACAAACATAGTTTCACTTAGCAGTTTGTGATAACTGTTCTTGTTTTTATCTTTTATTGTTTTTAAGTAATGAGCAAGAAATATTGATTTAATTACATTGGCAAATCTAGATAAAGCCCCTTGATTGCTAACCGAATCCTCTCCAATCTCCTCCCATATCCTTAAACAATCAGTTGCATAAATTGGCTTACCACAATATGGACAACATTGTAATTCATTAATGTTTTTTACGCTTATATTTTTCCCCGCACACCCTTTATTCGGACATCTTTCCAGAATGATATCTTTACTACCTATATTGCCTTTTTTGTTTTCAAATAACCAAAATAATGTTTGCTGTAGGCTTAAACTGTCTTCATTGCTTAAACTTTTAATCGATTTAAACATTTCATCCATTCTTGCTCTAAAACCATCAACGACACTTTCATGGTTTTTATATAGAATGTTGCTACTTGGAAATACAAAAGCAAATGACTCGTTGTTTTTCTGCATTTGAGCTATCTGAAAAGGGTCAAGGAACTTATTAAAGCTAACATCTTCTATGTCTTTTTTCTTCAACAACAAATTGCTAACTTTAACAAATCCGATATTGGTAAATGGTATTTCTTTTCTTACTTTAGATTCATAAAAATCCGCATCCAATGCTATAATATTTTTTGAGTATTCCGCGCCTTCAAATTGGATATCTACAAAAGATTGTCTAATTAATTCCAAATCGTTATCTGAAGGCTCATGCAAATATTCACACTCTTCCAGAAACGATTCCACATCTGGATTTTTGGTTATATCTAAATATGATGATCTATCCTTATCTAAATTTGTATTCATTTAACTTTCCTTCATGAAATTTTTAGGATCAAATTTGTCTATTTGTATAGGTATAACAAAAGGGCTTGATAATGTTTTTACCCTAGAAAAGCCTACATCTTGAGATTTTAATAAAGACTGACTAAAATCTTTGAAATCATAAAACTTAGCCAATTCATTAATTTCTTTTTCGCTATTTAAATGGCTTACAAACCAATTTTCTGTGTTCGCAAGAATATTAGGGTGTATAGATGACACTTCCTGAGTCGCATATACCAGACCTATTTTATACTTGGCTCCTTCTTTTGCCAATCTTGGCCAAGTATCAGTTAATTTTGTTGTATTTCCTATAAGATTGTGAGCTTCCTCTATGTAAATTACTATATTGTTAGGTTTATCGCCTTCAGTAAATATTCTCATAGATTCGTTAAAAATGTACTCCGCAATTTTCTTGCTTATTTTGTCGCGCAATACTGCATTACCAACTGATAGATCAATTATAACTATTTTCCCGTTTTTCAAATATGTATATATTTCTTTTGAGACTTCATCTTGCCTTTTGCTTGAATGGTATTTTTGTGCATCTATTAACTGCCTGTATCCATTTATAAAGATATCTTTGTCGTTTTTTTGACATAGTAAATTTAACATGGGTTTCATCTCTTCCGTTATCCATTTGGAGACCTCGTCATCTTCACGATTATCTCTAATTTTTGTGAAAAACTGCTTAGATTCCTCCAACGTTAATCCATCTTTAAATGTATCTTTATCTTTAAAACCTCCAGCTTCTCTGATTTTTTGATTTGTCTTGAATTTTACTACATATGTGGGTGCAATGTTAAAGCCGGCAACATACAGAAGCGTCTTATAGAGGGCAATTTTCCTAAAATACTTATTTTTTTCTTCTATATCTTCTGGCATATCAAAACTCAGCCCCATAAATTGTCCAATATCTTGAGCCAAGCTACTACTTCTTTCTTTTATACACTCGCAAATTATATTATGTCCCTCTTGTAATTGCTCATAAAAATTATTTAATATTGTTGAAAATCCCGGAGTTTCCATCATTCTATATTTTACACAATCGTCTTTAAAAATAGTTGAAATAGAGCCCTTGTCTTGCTCATTTGCATTAGCATATTCACCATTGATATCATAAATCAGTTGTCCTATTTTAATATTACATTCCTCTGATATTTTTTTTACAACCGAAACAGTTTGTTTTATCATGTTGGATTTGCCTGTTCTTGTCATACCAAGGACTGCTGTCCTTCGTGCCAAAAAATCAGAAGGTTGTATAGAAAATTGAACAAAATCCTCTTTATTTGATCTATGTAATCTATCCGTAGATGTGTATCTTACAGTCCCTATCGGGAATGGCTCAACTCGTTTCGGCAGTCCCAATTCTTTAAATTCCTCCTCGGCTCTTTTTCGCCTAATTGGATCAACATAATTAACTATGTTTTTTAAGGCCGTCCCTGTAGGCATAAAAACCTTCATTTTTAAAGAAGTAGAAAAATTTTCAATATCACTGCCTAAATTAAGTTCATTATTTTTTAAATAAAAAGTCCCAAGAATTCTGCATTCTAGACCGCCAAATTGCATTTTACTTTTTGTAATCATATCATAATCTTTTTCATCAAGTTCGATTGATTGCATGTTTTGATAATTGTCTATTTTTGTCTTTATTATTTCATCATCCTGTGGCAATTTACAAGAACCAGTTACCCGCAACAAAACCACCTCCTGATCTATCTCGCTTGATTCTATAAACTTTTCAGGATTTAAATTTGTGGCTATCAAAAAACTATTGTGTGGAATCCCTTTCACCTTCATTTTCCAGTCGTCATTTGTCATAACCAAAGCTTTATCATAATTCATTGAATATATCCACCCAACAAAATTTTGTAATTGAATCAACTCACACAGTTTATTATCATTCGAAATCTTTCCTATGATACTCATAATTTTCTCCTTAATAAATTCGCAGTTTTAATTTTTCTATTTCTATACGGGTCGGCCATAAGTTTTCTGAAGAAACAAATATTAATTCTTCTGCCCGACCAGTATTAGCAGCACTGTAATTTAAAATATACTTTCTAATTTTGTAACCACTATAAAACTCTCTTATCCTCTCATTATCATCATAAGTAACAAGCCAGTCGACATTTAAATTTTTAATTTGATTTGCTATTTCTAAATGATCCCGATCGGTTAAATAATTTTTATACAATTCAACTCCTTTCTTATAATAGGGTGGATCAAAATATATAAAACAATTATGTTCTCTTTTGATAACCTTATTAATAAAGGTTTTAACATCATAATTGTATATTTTTATATGATTTTTCATCTTTGAAATTTGAGAAATTTTTTCTATTAAATCTTTTTTATTAAATCTGCAATCAATTTTATAATTGCCTAGTTGTTTATAACCACCTATTGGTCCAGCCTTCAATATACCAGATCTGTTGGTTCTATTCAAGAAAAATGTGGCAAATCCCAATTCTAGTGAATATTTCTTATTATTGTTCAGATAAATATCTTTTTGTTTTTTCCACTCCTCAATTGTTATTGGCACTTCATTAATCAATTTAATAAATTGTTTAGATTCTGTTAAAATACCTTTCCAGACTGAATATATTGCTTTGTCTGCATCATTCAAAATGATATTTTCAACATTATGATTAAACAGTAGCGCAAGTGCCAACCCAGCTCCACCTGCAAATGGTTCTATATAGGTTGTTGGAGTGTCCATTTTGTTCAAAATACAACTTAATAATGGATATAATTTCGTTTTTCCCCCTGGATACCTTAATGGTGACTTGTTCATAACTCATTCCTTTTTAAATTCAAATTTTTCAATAGTAAACAATCTTTCATCTTTGCTATTCTTATTAAAAATAATTTTTAAATTGTCTATGTTCTCCTCGTTTACTAATTCAAGAATATCATCTGACAAACAAAAGTTAATATTTCTATTAATCTCGCTTTGGGCACAAATTGTAATTGGGTTTGTTTTATCAATAATGAGTTTATCTTTAATAGATATATTACTTATACTTCCTACTGCTTTGTCTAAATAAATAATTCTTTTATTCGTTTTCAACATCAAACAAACACTTTCTATCACATAATTTTTTTCTAATTCATTTACAAAATCTATATTTAAAGAGATATACTTTTTTGTCCTTAATTGATCTTGAATTTTAACAATATTTATGTTCGAATCAATTCTTATAGAAAATTTTTGTCTTTTATTATATATGTTGTCTAAATCTTTTCTATTTGCGATAAAGTTTGTTGCACCTTTTCTAATATATATTTCTCCCTCTCTTATAACAAATCTATTGTTATCAGAGGCTGATTTCTTAATAATATATGGACGGTCAAGATTATCCTTTCTAATTTTTATATAACCCAAGGTTTTTCCATCTACAGTTATTTCACCCACATCAATCATTACACTTGGTTCAACATACTGATTTAAGAGTTGCTGTATATTTGAAATTTCAATTTTAGGCTGACCTTGCATTCCAACTATTTTCCAAGTATTATCTTCTACTCCAAAAACAATATATTTATCTATATCTATGCAATTATTTAAAAAGGCACAGATATCTTTCACTAATTCATATTTTTTTGTTTTTTCATAATACTTCTCTTTTATATCGAAATATTCATTCTCCATCCGTAATGATAATAATTTTTTAATCTCTTCCATAATTCTTTCCATTATTTGTATTATAGCATATTTAACAAGAAATGTATCTTATTTGAGGTATTTTTCTATTTATTTAACCCAAAATCGTATTGCAGATAATCCGGCAGTTCGTTTTCCATCTTAATGTCAAACAAAAGTGTGCCTTTAGGGTTATCAGTTTTTCTTGGATTTGTTAGTTTTCCTACTCCTACAAATGTAAAGGGTAATACTATGCCATTTTCGCTTTCAACCTTTCTGATAAACAAAAGTGCCTTGTTGCTATTGATAAGCTCTTGTTGCTGATTGTAGTTTAGACCAGCTTCACATTCCCATTGGAAAATATTCGGCTCTAAAAATTTGTCTTTATAGTTTAAATGTTCTTGAACAGAGGCATCCTTTTTTATTGATGCAAATATAATAACATCTCCGTCATAAACATAAGTTCCCTTCATATTATATCCTGGATTCTTGCAAAGCTTTAGCTGCACTTGGTCCATCCTATAACTTCCCCAAAGCCTAAAGTCTGAATTATCTCCATTCTCGCTGAAGAATCTTGTTAGCCCATAATTTAAAAGATCCTCTATGTATTCACAAATTTCTTTGTCTGTTTCTACTGCAAGATTAAGGTTCCCGTCTTTCAAATTAACAAAACCACTTTTTTGTATATAGAAAATTGCATGATTGAATTGTTCTTCGGTTACATCACTTATTTCTTGCTGACAAATTTTATAAATATCCGAAACAGATCTCAACCCTTTCATTAAACAATTAAAGATAACATATTCATGTTTTCTTACAAGTGGGAGCATGTTTGATAGATAATTTAAAAATTCAACCTGTCTTTCTGAAAATTCTGGCAAATTCTCTTCTTCTATTCCTTTTAAAAAGTTGTAGTAAGAACAATTTTTCTTGCCTGAAACCTTAACATTTAGAAATCTTAAAATAT